>NZ_JAQOWX010000070.1:0-30654 GCF_028462495.1 Paucibacter sp. XJ19-41 | reverse complement strand
TCGGCCTCGGGCAGGCGCAGGGCCTGGCGCCGCACGCGCGCGCCCTGCCACAGCAGCAGCGGCGCCAGCGCCAACCGCACGATAGGCGCGAGCTGCAACATGCCGAGGGCTTACTCGAACTTGCTGAAGTCCGGCTGGCGCTTCTGGAAGAAGGCCTGGAAGGCTTCCATCGCCTCGGGGCTGCGCAGGCGGGCGCCGAAGATCTCGGCTTCGGTCTTGATCGTCGCCAGCACGGCCTCGGCCTGCGGCGCGCGCATCAGACGCTTGCTCTCACGCACCGCGCTGGGGGCCAGCTTGTTGAAGCGCTCGGCCACGCGGCGCGCATGGTTGACGACCTCGCCGGCCGGCAGCACCGCATTGGCGATGCCGCACTCGACCGCCTGCTCGCCGGTGAAGGGGTCGCCCAGCAGCAGCTTCTCGGCCGCGCGGCGGTTGCCCATCAGCTGCGGCACCAGCAGACTGGAGGCGAACTCGGGCACCAGGCCCAGGCTGACGAAGGGCATGGCCAGACGGGCGTCGTCGGCAACGAAGACGAAATCGCAGTGCAAGAGCATGGTGGTACCGATGCCGATGGCACCGCCGGTCACGGCGGCAATCACCGGCTTGTCGCAGCCCAGCAGCGCGCGCATGAACTGGAACACCGGGGCGTCCTCGCCCGAGCGCGGACGGGCCATGAAGTCCTCGAGATCGTTGCCCGAGGTGAAGATGCCGGGCTGGCCGTAGATCAGCACGGCGCGCACCTCGCCGGCCGTGGCGGCCGCGTTGATCGCATCGGCCATCTGCTGGTACATGTCCGAGGTCAGCGCGTTCTTCTTCTCGGGGCGGGCGATTTCGATGCTGGCCACGCCGTTGACGATGGCGGTCTTGATGGTCATGTCGGGGTCTCCTTGGAATGGATGTGATTGTCGGGGTTCGCGGCGGCCCGGGCCGTGGCGGTCAGCGCCTGCACCTGGGTCCAGTGGTTGGCCAGGTGCATCAGGTGGGCGCGCTGGTATTCGGCGCGGTCCAGCTGGCCATAGGCGAAATGTGGCTTGAACAGGCCCTTGTGCGCGCTGAAGGCCTGCATCGCGTCCAGCAGGCGTTGCACCGCGATCTTCAGGCCTTGCTCGGGATCGAGCGCGGGCGCGCCGGGAATCGGCTCGGCGAGATCGTGGCTCATCTGGCCACGGGCGTCGAACACCGCGAAGGCAGCTCGGCCCAGCGTCTGCTGGAACAGCGCGCTCCTGGCTTCGGGATAGCCCTGGATCGAGAACTCGATGCTTTGCGCCAGATGCTGCAGCAGCTGCGGCAGGCTCCAGCGCTCGTGCGCCAGATGATGCTGGCGCAACATCAGCTCCAGCACCGACTCGCGGGCCTGCTGCCAGCTGCTGAAGCCGGGCGAGAGCTCGCCGGCGCAGCCGCTCAGCAGCAGCGGCGAGGCGGACGCCAGCAGCAGATGGCGGCGCTTCATATCAGCCAGGCCGGCACCTGCGGCCACAAGCTGGCCTCGAAGTGCTTGCGAAAGAAACCGAAATGGCCGATGCGGCGTGCGCCGACATCCTTGGGTGCGATGCGGCGCAGCTCGGGGCTGGCACCGGCATAGAAGCCGTGCAGCGACTCGGTGTTGCGGCGGGACATGAACTCGTCGTCGGTGAAGGCCAGCGACAGCATCGGCGTGCACAGCGCAGCGTACTGCGCGCGCAGCGCCTGGCCGCCCTCGCCCATCATGTAGCCGGGGTCCAGGCACCAGCGCCGCCACTGCGCCATCACGCCGCGCGGCAGATCGNCGCGCGCAGCGCCTGGCCGCCCTCGCCCATCATGTAGCCGGGGTCCAGGCACCAGCGCCGCCACTGCGCCATCACGCCGCGCGGCAGATCGCCCACCTTGCGCAGCTTGCGGCCCGGGAAATAGCCGAACAGCGGCAGGGCGAGCGGCACGACCACATACCAGAGCCACCAGACATAGCGCCTCAGGCCCGCCGAGTTCTCGCGCCAGTAGCCGCTGCCGCAGCCGACGGTGATCGCGCGGCTGACACGCTCGCGATTCGGCAGCAGGCCGAGGATCTGACCGCCCAGGCTGTGGCCCAGCCAATGGATCGGTGTCGTCTCGCTGCCCAGGCGGCGCGACAACTCATCCAGCGCGGCGGCGGCATCGCGCTCGGCCCAGGTGCGGATGTCCGCGTCCAGGCCCTTCAGCGAGCGCCGCATCTCGGCCGGCCGCGAGGCACCCATGCCTCGATAGTCAAAGCTCAGCACCAGCCAGCCCTGCGCCGCCATCCAGTGGGCGAAGTCGGCGTAATAGCGCTGCTCCACGCCCATGGCAGGCGCGATCAGCAGGCCGGCCCTGGCCGTGGCCGCATCGCCATACAGATGGCCCTTCAGTTCAAAGCCGTCGCCGGCGCGGAAGCTGATCGTCATGCTGCGGGACTCCCCAGCGAACGCGCGGCCGAGGCCGCGCGTGTCAGGAACGCGTAGAGGCGGTCGATGATGGCGGCCCCACCCAGGCCGGCGCCGACGCGCATGGTCACCATGCCGTACTTGGCGCCAGTGCGGCGCAGGCCGTGGATCACCGAGGCGGCGCGGATCGCACCGGTCGCGCCCAGCGGGTGGCCCAGCGCAATCGCGCCACCGTTAGGGTTGACCTTGCTGCGGTCCAGCACGATGCCCTTGCTGTCCAGATCGTTCAGCACGGCCAGCGACTGGGCGGCGAAGGCCTCGTTCAGCTCGATCCAGCCCAGGTCCTGGGCCGAGATGCCGGCCAGCTTCAGCGCGGCCGGAATGGCTTCGATCGGGCCGATGCCCATGATCTCGGGCGGCACGCCGCGCACCGCGAAGCTGACGAAACGGGCCAGCGGGGTCAGGCCGAAGCGCTTGACCGCGGCTTCAGAGGCGACGATCAGCGCGCCGGCGCCGTCCGATGTCTGCGAGCTGTTGCCGGCGGTGACTGACCCAGAAGCGGCAAACACCGGCTTGAGCTTGGCCAGGCCTTCGGGCGAGGTGTCCTTGCGCGGACCTTCGTCGGTGTCAACGATGCGGCGCTGATGGTTCACCGAACCATCGGCCAGATTGGGCGAACGCTCGAGGATCTCGAAGGGCGTCATCTCGTCCTTGAAGTAGCCGGCCTCGATGGCGGCCAGCGCGCGGCGGTGCGATTCCAGCGCGAACTCGTCCTGGGCTTCGCGGCTGATCTTCCACTGCGCGGCCACCTTCTCGGCGGTCAGGCCCATGCCATAGGCCAGGCCGATGTTCTCGTCGCGCTCGAAGATCGCGGGCGGCAGGCTGGGCTTGTTGCCGCCCATGGGCACCATGCTCATCGACTCGACGCCGCCGGCAATCATCACTTCCGAATCGCCGATGCGGATCCGGTCGGCGGCAAAAGCCAGCGCGGTGATGCCCGAGGCGCAGTAGCGGTTGACCGTCACGCCGCCGACCGTGTTCGGCAGGCCGCTCAGCACGGCCGCGACGCGGGCGATATTCATGCCCTGCTCGCCCTCGGGGAAGGAGCAGCCGATGATGGCGTCCTCGATGGCGCGGGGGTCAAGACCCGGCACCTGGGCCAAGGCGGCCTGGATGGCGCGGCTCAGCATCTCGTCCGGACGGGTGTTCTTGTAGTAACCCCGGCCCGACTTGCCGATGGGCAGGCGGGTGGCGGCGCAGATATAGGCTTCTTGAACGTGCTTGCTCATGATGTGTTCCAGTCAGTTGGGGACAGAGCTACTCGCGTTGCTCGGGCGGTCTGTCCCGCAAGGTCATTAGTTCCGAACCGGCTTGCCGGTCTGCAGCATGCCCATGATGCGTTCCTGGGTCTTGGGGTGCTCCAGCAAGCTGCAGAAGTGCTTGCGCTCCAGCGACATCAGGTATTCCTCGTCGACCAGCGAACCGGCTTCGACCTCGCCGCCGCAGACCACATCGGCAATCAGGGCCGCCAGGTGGTAGTCGTGGGCGCTGATGAAGCCGCCGTCGCGCATATTGGCCAGCTGGCCCTTGATGGTGGCGATGCCCGAACGGCCGGCCACCGGGAACAGCGCCTTCAGCGGCGGACGGTAGCCCGACTCGAACATGGACTTGGCCTGGCTGGAGGCGACGTGCAGCAGCTCGTCCTTGTTCGGCACGACGATATCGCTGTCCAGCAGGAAGCCGTTCTTCTTCGCTTCCAGCGCCGAGGTCGCAACCTTGGCAGTGGCTGCGGTCGTGAAGCCGTCCTTCAGGAAGGCGAAGATGTCCGCATCGGCATTGCCCGCCTTGGCCATCTCGGCCGCACGGCGGGCGATATAGGTCAGACCGCCGCCGCCGGGGATCAGGCCGACGCCCACTTCCACCAAGCCGACATAGCTTTCCATATGCGCTACACGGCGCGCGCAATGCACGGCCAGCTCGGCACCGCCGCCCAGGGCCAGGCCGCGCATCGCGGCGACCACCGGCACATTGGCGTAGCGGATGCGCAGCATCATGTCCTGCAGCTTCTTCTCCTCCGGCGCGATGCCCTTGGCACCCGACTTCATGAAGACGGGCATCAGCGCTTCGAGGTTGGCACCGGCCGAGAACACATCGTCCGGGCTCCAGATCACCAGGCCCTTGTACTTCGCCTCGGCGATCTCGACGGCCTTCAAGAGGCCCTCGGTCACGGTGGGGCTGATCAAGTGCAGCTTGGCGGTGATGGAGGCGATCAACACCTCGCCATCCAGGCTCCAGACGCGGATCTCTTCGTTCTTGAACTCCTCCGTGCCGGCCTTCAGGGGCTCGGCCGCGCCCTCGCCCACCAGGGACTCGGGGAAGGCCTGGCGCTCATAGACCGGCAGCTTGGCGCGCGGCTTGAACTTGGCCTCAGCAGCGCTCCACGAGCCTTGCGTGCTGTGCACGCCGCCGTTCTCGGCCACCGGGCCCTCGCTGACCCAGGCGGGCAGCGGAGCGCTGGACAGGGTCTTGCCCTCGGCGATGTCGGCGGAGATCCACTCGGCGACCTGCTTCCAGCCGGCGGCCTGCCACAGCTCGAACGGGCCCTGGCTGCTGCCGAAGCCCCAGCGCATCGCGAAGTCGATTTCTCGCGCGGTATCGGCCACCGTGTTCAGATGCACGGCGGCATAGTGGAAGCTGTCGCGCAGGATGGACCATAGGAACTGGGCCTGCGGGTTGCTCGATTCGCGCAGCAGCTTGATGCGGTCGGCGGCGGGCTTCTTCAGCATGCGGGCGACGATGTCGTCGGCCTTCTTGCCGCCGGCGACGTACTCACCAGTGGCGAAGTCCAGGCGCTGGATGTCCTTGCCGACCTTTTTGTAGAAGCCGGCACCGGTCTTCTGGCCCAGCGCGCCCTTCTCGATCAGCGCGGCCAGCACCTTGGGCGTGGCATAGGTGCTGTAGAAGGGGTCGTCCTTCAGGTTGTCCTGCATGGTCTTGACGACATGGGCCATGGTGTCCAGGCCCACGACGTCGGCGGTGCGGAAGGTACCGCTGGAGGCGCGACCCAGCTTCTTGCCGGTCAGGTCGTCGACCACGTCGACCGACAGGCCGAACTTCTCGGCCTCGATCATCGTGGCCATCATGCCGGCGATGCCGACGCGGTTGGCGACGAAATTGGGCGTGTCATTGGCGCGCACCACGCCCTTGCCGACGGCGGTCGTGACGAAGCTCTCCAGCTGATCAATCACTTCCGGACGGGTGGTCGGCGTGTTGATCAGCTCCACCAGGTACATATAGCGCGGCGGGTTGAAGAAATGGATGCCGCAAAAGCGCGGCTTGATTTCTTCGGGCAGCACTTCGCTGAGCTTGGTGATCGACAGGCCCGAGGTGTTGGACGCGACGATCGCGTGCGGGGCGATGAAGGGGGCGATCTTGGTGTAGAGATCGAGCTTCCAGTCCATACGCTCGGCGATGGCCTCGATGATCAGGTCGCAATCCTTCAGCAGCTCCAGATGCTCCTCGTAGTTGGCCTGCTGGATCAGCGCGGCATTCTCGGGCACGGCCAGCGGCGCGGGCTTGAGCTTCTTCAGGCCCTCGACGGCCTTGCTGACGATGCCGTTCTTGGCACCTTCCTTGGCCGGCAGGTCGAACAGCACGACCGGCACCTTGACGTTGACCAGGTGCGCAGCGATCTGCGCGCCCATCACGCCAGCGCCGAGCACGGCGACTTTGCGAACTTGGAATCGACTCATGGTTTGCATTCCTTCAGAAAAATGGGCATCGAGGGCGCTGCGGCTCACTCGACGCGAATCCAGGTCTGGGTGCGGCCCAGCATGGGCATGCCGACATAGCCGCGCACTTCCAGCTTCTTGCCGCCCTCGATGGGCTTGATGCGGACCTTGTAGATCTTGCCGTCATTGGGATCGAGGATCTCGCCGCCGTCCCACAGCTCGGCATCGTCGGCGTTCTTCTTGACATTGCGAACAATGGTCAGGCCGATCAGGGGCTGGTCCTTGCGGTCGTCGGCGCATTTGTCGCACTTGGACTCCTGCTTGGCGGGATCGACGATCTTCTCGATCTTGGCGCTGAAGACACCGGCGCTCTCGCTGATGCGCACCAGCGATTTCTCCTGCTTGGTCTTGTCATCGATGGTCTTCCACAGCCCGTTGGGCGTGGCTTGGGCCAGGGCGATGCCCGAGAGCAGGCTCAGGATGGTGGCAGCAACAAGCGATTTCATGGTGTCTCCTTTATGGCGTTATTGAAATCAAGAAAATCAGAACAGCGCTTCGTCCATCTCCATCAGCGGGTTCAGGCCGGCGCGCGCGGTGCGGATCAGCGAGGCGGTCTCGGGCAGCAGCTTCGCAAAATAGAAGCGCGCCGTCGAGAGCTTGGCGGTGTAGAACGGGTCGCCCGAGTCCTTTTTCTCCAGTGCGATCTTGGCCATGCGGGCGAAGAAGTAGGCAAAGGTCAGATGGCCGACGACGCGCAGATAGTCGACCGCAGCGGCGCCCACCTCGTCGGGGTTGCCAAAGGCCTTCATGCCGATCTCGGTGGTCAGCTTGGTGACCTTGTCGCCGATATCGGCCAGCGGGTTGATGAACTCCTGCATCGCCTCGTTCGTGCCCTCTTCCTCGACGAAGGCGGCAATCTTCTTGCCGAACTTCTTCAGCGTGGCGCCGTTGTTGGACAGGATCTTGCGGCCCAGCAGGTCCAGCGACTGGATCGTGTTGGTGCCTTCATAGATCATGTTGATGCGGGCATCGCGCACATATTGCTCCATGCCCCACTCGTGGATGAAGCCATGGCCGCCGAAGACCTGCATGCAGTGCGAGGTGGCGATCCAGCCGTTGTCGGTGATGAAGGCCTTGATGATGGGGGTCAGCAGCGCGACCTCGGCCTCGCATTCCTTGCGCTCGTCCTCGTCGTCCGAGCTCAGCGCCTTGTCCAGCTGCAGGCCCACATAGGTATTCAGCGCGCGGCCGCCCTCGGCATAGGCGCGCGCGGTCAGCAGCATCTTGCGCACATCGGGGTGCACGATGATGGGGTCGGCCGGCTTGTCCAGCGCCTTCGGGCCGCTCAGCGCGCGCATCTGGATGCGGTCCTTGGCGTAGGCCACGGCGTTCTGGTAGGCCACCTCGGTCAGGCCCAGCGACTGGTTGCCCACGCCCAGGCGGGCGGCGTTCATCATCACGAACATCGCGGCCAGGCCCTTGTTGGGCTGACCGACCAGGGTGCCGACGGCACCGTCCAGCACGATCTGTGCGGTGGCATTGCCGTGGATGCCCATCTTGTGCTCCAGGCCGCCGCAATAGACCGGGTTGCGCTCGCCCAGGCTGCCATCGGCATTGACCTTGAACTTCGGCACCACGAACAGCGAGATGCCCTTGGAGCCCTCGGGCGCCTCCGGCAGGCGGGCCAGCACCAGGTGGATGATGTTGTCGGCCATATCGTGCTCGCCGGCCGAGATGAAGATCTTCTGGCCGGTGATCTTGTATGTGCCGTCGGCCTGCGGTTCGGCCTTGGTGCGCAGCAGACCCAGATCGGTGCCGCAATGCGGCTCGGTCAGGCACATGGTGCCGGTCCACTCGCCGCTGGTCAGCTTGGGCAGATAGGTGGCCTTCTGCTCGGGCGTGCCATGGGCATGCAGGGCCTCGTAGGCGCCATGGCTCAGGCCCGGGTACATGGTCCAGGCCTGGTTGGCCCCGTTCAGCATCTCGTAGAAGCCCTGATTCACGATCACCGGCAGACCCTGGCCGCCGTACTCGGGATCACAGCCCAGCGCCGGCCAGCCGCCCTCGACGTACTGCTTGTAGGCTTGCTTGAAGCCCTTGGGCGTGGTCACCTCATGGGTGCTCTTGTCCAGGGTGCAACCCTCGGCGTCGCCCGACAGATTCAACGGCGCGATCACTTCCGCCGCGAACTTGCCACCCTCTTCCAGCACCGCATTGATGGTGTCGGCGTCGATGTCGGCATGGGCCGGCAGCATCTTGAGCTCATCGACCACGTTCAGCAGCTCGTGCATCACGAACTTCATGTCGCGCAGCGGTGGGTTGTACTGGGGCATGTCTAACTCCTCGGTTTCGATTCAATTCAGAACGGGTTCAGGTCTGGGGCCGCTTGCCGGTCTTCTTGGCGGCGGCCGCCGCGGATTTGCTGCCGGCGGCCTGCAGGCCTTCGGGCGTGGCATAGAAATTCACGATGCGCTCGAAGCCGACGCCGGCACGCTCCAGCGCGCCGGGTCGGCGCAGAAAGCGCGCGTCGTGGTGCAGGGACAGGATCAGCCCGTGCAGTTCAAACAAGATCTGTTCCACATCGGCATCGGCGCGCAGATGGCCGGCCTGCAGCGCCAGCACGATGGCCTTGTGCAGCGCCGCGTGCCAGGCCTTGACCATGCTGACCAGGGCGTCGCGCACCGGGCCGGGCCGGTCGTCGAACTCGACCGCGCCGCTGATGTAGATGCAGCCCGAGTCGATTTCCACCGAGACCCGGCGCACCCAGTGCTCGTAGAGCGCGCGCAGCCGCGGCAGGCCGCGCGGCTCGCGGATCGCGGTGAAGAACACCTCTTCCTCGAACTTGGCGTGATATTCCATCACCACCGCGATCTGCAACTCCTCGCGCGAACCGAAATGGGCGAACACGCCGGACTTGCTCATCTTGGTGACGTCTGCGAGCGCGCCGATCGACAAGCCCTCCAGCCCCATATGCGAGGCCAGGCCCAGGGCCGCCTCCAGGATGGCGGCGCGGGTCTGCTGGCCTTTTTGCAGGGAGCGCACGCCGCGGCGAGGCATCTCGTCGCCGTCGGTGGGCTTGGGGCTGGGCAGGGCGGACACGGTGCTGGGGGACTCTGTGGAATTCGCTGGAAAGCCGAATAATAAAACGAACGGTCGTTCTATTTTGCAGAAATCGACAGAAGGCCGTGCAAGTATTCGTGGCGATTTCTAGAGCCGCCCGCCTAGAAGTTCACGCCAGCCCGCCAGTCTGGGTCGCGCAGATGTCAGGCCGTTGACGCTGTGGCCGCCGGCGCACAGTGCCTGTCTGCGGGGCTTCAGCACTTGAGTCAGTACGCACTCTTGCAGTACGCTGCGGCCAGGAGGTCAATGCTGTGGATGTTCTTCAACTGGATGTCTCCGGCCGGCCGCAAGCCTGGATCACGACCAAGGAGGCCGCCGTGATCTATGCCAGCGACGGCGTGGCCTGGACTCTGGGCAACCCCTGTCATGTGATGCGCGGCGGCCTGCAGCGCCGCACCGGCCTGCAGTCGCGCATCGAGGTCCACCCCATCATCGCGGTGCGCGGGGCCGTGCCCAGCCGTGCCTGGCGCTCGGCGCCGGCGCTGTCCAATCCCAAGCTCTTCGTGCGCGACCGCTATGTCTGCGCCTACTGCGGCCACAGCCACCACGCCGACGACCTGACCCGCGAACACATCATCCCGACCTCACGCGGCGGCCGCGACAGCTGGATGAACTGCATCACCGCCTGCCGCGGCTGCAACGGCCGCAAGGGCAGCCGCCTGCCCGAGGAGGCCAATATGAGCCTGCTCTATCTGCCCTATGTGCCCAGTCTGCACGAGGACATGATTCTGCGCGGCCGCCGCATCCTGGCCGACCAGATGGAGTTCCTGCTGGCCAGCGTGCCCCGCTCCAGCCGGCTGCATGCCTGAGTAAAGACTTGTTGCATCGCCGGCGCCCGCCGGTCAACCGCTTCACAATACGGACCGTTGGGCTCAGATCTGCCCCGAGGAGACCGTGATGAAGAAGTTGTTGATTGCCGCCGCCGTGGTGACCCTGGCCGCCTGTTCGACCACCAGCCCCGATGTGGTGCAACGCGGCGATGCCCAGCGCATGTCCCAGGTCCAGGACGGCACCGTGCTGTCGGTGCGCCCGGTCACGGTCGATGGCTCGCAAAGCGGTGTCGGCGGCGTCGCCGGTGGCGTGGTCGGCGCGATTGCCGGCTCCAATGTCGGCGGCCGGCGCGAGGGCCAGATCGTCGGCGTGCTCGGCGCGGTGGCCGGTGCGGCACTGGGCAATGCGATCGAGCGCAATGTCACCAAGGAAGAGGCGGTCGAGATCCTGGTCCAGCTGCGCAACGGCGAGCGCCGCGCCATCGTCCAGGCCAAGGGCAATGAAACCCTGAACCCCGGTGAGTCGGTGATCCTGGTCACCACCGGTGGCAAGACCCGGGTGACCCGCGCCCCGGTGATCAGCGGGGCCGCCAGGAGCTGAGCCCTGCCGTTCTTGGCAGCTCTTGGCGGCGCTCGTTTCATCCAGCGTGGGTTGTTGCAGGGCCGCTGACGGCCAGGCGCAACGTATGCTTGGCGCTCCTATCAAACGCAGGAGAATGAAACGATGCCCGCCACCCTGACATCCGCGCTGAGCCTGGCCGGCCGCGTGCTGCTGGCCCTGATCTTTGTGCTGGCCGGTCCCGGCAAGCTGGCCAACCCGGCCGGCACCGCCGCCTATATGGCCAGCTCCGGCCTGCCCGCCAACCACCTGCTGGCCCTGGCCGTCGGCGCTTTCGAGCTGCTGGCCGGCCTGGCCCTGATCGTCGGCTTCCAGACGCGCTGGGCTGCGCTGGCGCTGGCCGGCTTCACGCTGGTGGCCAGCTTCCTGTTCCATGCCTTCTGGGCCCTGCCCGCCGAGCAGCAGATGATGCAGCAGCTGCTGTTCATGAAGAACATCGCGCTGGCCGGCGGCCTGCTGGTGCTGGCCGCGCATGGCGCGGGCGCGCTGAGCCTGGACGCGCGCCGCCGGCACTCATGAGTCCGCAGCCCTTCAGTGGGCGCGGCGCTCGCGCCGACCGGCGAACACCCAGGCCACAGCCAGCACGCCGGCAGCGCCCAGGCCCATGACCCAGGCCGAGCCGAAGCGCTCGACCGCCAGCCCGGCAATGCTGACCCCGGCCGACTGGCCGAGGAAGAAGCAGAAGGCAAAGGCCGACACTGCGGCGCCGCGCTGCGCCGGCGCCATCTGTGTGGCATTGAGCTGCAAGGTGTTGTGCAGCATGTAAAAGCCCAGGCCTGCCAGCAGGCAGGCCGGCGCCGCCACCCACCAGGCCGGCGTCAGCGCCAGGCTCAGCAAGGCGATGAACAGCAGCCCCCCGCCCCAGCGCGCCAGCCCCACCTCGCCCAGGCCCTTGACCAGCCGCGTCGAGCCCAGCGCGAACACAAAGCCGCCCAGGCCGAACAGCATCACCAAGGAGCCGGCCAGCGACAGCGACAGCCCAAAATGCCCGTGCAGATGCGAGGCGATGAAGGCGAAGGGGCCGTAGAGGAACAGCCCCTCCAGAAACACCGTCAGCAGGACCACGCGCGCCCAGGGCAGGCCCAGGATGTGCGAGAAGTCGTCGATCATGCGGCGCAGCTGCGAGCCCTCGGCCGGCCGCATCTGACGGGCGTGCGCCGGCAGCTGGCGGTTGACACGCCACAGCGCCGCGCTGATCAGCACGAACAGGCCTGCCAGCATGAAGAAAGGCGTGCGCCAGCTCAGATGGTCGGCCGCGAAACCACCCAGCCAGACGCCTGCCGAGAGCCCGACGATCTGGCCGATCAGAAAGCGCGCCAGCACCGGCTGGCGCCGTTCATAGGCCACCACATCGCCGATCCAGGCCATGGACAGCGGGATGATGGCCGCCGCCGTGGCCCCGGCCAGCACCCGCGCGAACAGCAGCCACTCGAAGCCGCCAGCCAGCGCGCACAGCAGCGAGGTAGCACCGCAGGCCAGCGTGGCCCAGGCGATCACCCGGTACTTGCCATAGCGGTCGCCCAGCGGCCCGAACACCAGCTGCGACAGGCCATAGGCGATCGAGAACAGGCTGATCACCTGCGCGGCCTGGCCCAGGCCGACGGTGAACTCCTGCGCGAGCCGCGGCAGCAAGGCATCGTTGACGCGCAGGGCCACCCCGCTGCCGAAGGCGGCCAGCGACAGGCAGGCGATGGCAAGAGCGGGGAGCTCGGCCGCAGGCTCGCCGGGAGCGCTGGCCAGTGGTGCTCGGGTGTTGGCTGGTTCCATGGGTCGGGCCATTCTTGCCGATACCGGCCGAACCAAGCAGCGATCAGGCGCGCCCATCGCACCAGCGATCGCCCCGCCGCTCAGGCCGCGCGGCCGCCCAGATAGAGCTCGCGCACCTGCGGGTCGCTGATCAGCTGATGGGCGGCGCCGGTCAGGGCCACCGTGCCCATCGACAACACATAGGCACGGTCCGAGATGCGCAGCGCCTCCATCGCGTTCTGCTCCACCATCAGGATGGCCACACCCTCCTTGGCACGCACCTGGACGATGGCCTCGAAGACCTCCTGCAGCATCTTCGGCGACAGACCGGCCGAGGGTTCATCAAGCAGCAGCATGCGCGGCCGCGGCATCAGCGCCCGCGCCAGCGCCAGGATCTGGCGCTCGCCGCCCGACAGCGAGGCGGCCGGCGCGGCGATCTTGCGCGAGAGCACAGGATAGAGCGCACACAGCTCCTCGATGCGCGCGCCCACCTGGCGCTCGGCCAGGTGATGGCCGCCGACCTGCAGGTTCTCGCGCACGCTCAGCGCCGCGAACACGTTCTCGGTCTGCGGCACAAAGCCCAGGCCGGCACGCTGGATCTTGCGGTGCACCGGCATGGCCGACACATCCCGACCCTCCAGCAGCACCCGGCCGCTGCGCGGCGTCAGGTAGCCGGCGATGGTCTTCAGCAAGGTACTCTTGCCGCAGCCGTTGGGGCCCAGCAGCGTGACGATTTCCCTGGCATCGGCGTGCACGCTCATGCCGCGCAGGATGTCCACCTCGGGCGTGTAGCCGGCGATGACGTTGTCGACGACGATCATTTAAGCCGCCTCCTTTTGCTTGACGGTATGCGCGGCACCGCCGCCCAGATAGGCCTGCAGCACACGCTCGTTGGACGCCAGCTCGGCGGGCTTGCAGCTGGCGACGATGTGGCCGCGATCCAGCACGATGCAGCGCGAGCAGACCTCGCGGATGAAGTGCATATCGTGCTCGACGATCACCAGGGTCATGCCCTGCCGGTTGAGCCGCTTCAGCGCGGCGACGATGTCGTTGCGCAGGTTCGGGTGCACGCCGGCGGTCGGCTCGTCCAGCATCAGCAGCCGCGGCTCGCCCATCAGCGCGCAGACGATGCCCAGCAGCTTCTTCTGCCCGCCGGACAGGGCCGCGGCCGGCAGATCACGTACGGGGGTCAGCAGCAGCTCGTCGAGCAGGGCCGTGGCCTTCACGCGGGCTGCGGCCTCGGCCTTCTTCGAGGCGGGGCTGCCCAGCAGGGTGGCCCAGAAACCGTGCTGCGTGGTCGCGGCGGCCATCGCGACCTCGATCACCGACATCTTCTTCGGCATGGCCGGCAGCTGGAAGGTGCGGCCGACGCCGGCCGCGACGATCCGGTGCGCCGGCAGGCGCCCGATCGCGCGGCCCTGCAGCAAGACCTGACCCGCGTCGATGGCCTCGAAGCCGGTGATGGTATTCAGCAGCGTGCTCTTGCCCGAGCCGTTGGGGCCCAGCAGGCCGACGATCTCGCCGGGCTGGATGCTGAAGCTGACGTCCTGCAGCACCTGGTTGCCGCCAAAGGCCTTGGCGACGGATTTCACATCAAGAATGGGACTGCTCATGGGATCTTGCGCAATTTCTCGCGGACGAGGCCCTCGCTGCGCCACAGCAGGCAGGCCAGCAGGATGAGGCCGATCAGGCCCAGGCGCAGCGCGCCCGAGACATCGGAGTCGAGTTGGAAATAGTCCTTGGCGAAGGGCACGGCCGCATAGGCCGCCTGCACCAGCAGCACGCCGACCAGCACGCCGGCCGTGTTGCCCAGGCCGCCTATCATCAGCATGGTCCAGAGCAGAAAGGTCTCGGAAGCCAGCATGTAGTCGGGCCCGACAAAGCTCATGTAGTGCGCATAGAGCGAGCCGGCCAGGGCCGTCAGCGCGGCCCCGGCCAGGATGGCGCGGGTCTTCAGCGACTTCAGGTCATAGCCCATGCAGGCGGCCAGCTGCGGCTCCTCGCGCATCAGGCGCAGGGCCCGGCCGAAACGGCCGTTGCCGACCCGGCTGCAGGCCAGCGCGGCGGCAGCCAGGGCCACGAGCACCAGGCCGAGGAAGCCCAGCGCGCTCCAGGGACGCGCCCAGGCGTCGAACAAGGAGGGAATCGCGCTGATGCCCTGGGCGCCGCCGGTCAGCCAGCCCTCGTTGGTGGCCACGGTGCGCAGGATCTCGGCGATCGCCAGTGTGGCAATGCCCCAGTAGTCCGAACCCAGCTGCTTGCCCAGCCGCGCGACGCAGCAACCCAGCGTGCAGGCCAGGGCCACGCCCAGCGCCGCGCCGAGCAGCGGCGAGTAGCCGGCCTGGATCGCGATGCCGGTGGCGTAGGCGCCCAGGCCCGCAAAGGCGATATGACCAAAGTTCAAGAGCCCGGCATAGCCGGCCTGCAGGTTCAGGCCCAGGGCCATCAGGCCGTAGATGCCGGCCACGGTCAGTGAGGAAACGAGGAAATCAAACACGGCGCACCTCACGGTCGAACAGGCCGTAGGGCTTGAACAGCAGGGCCAGCAGCAGGATCAGGAAGGAGGCGGCGCTGATATAGGAGACCGGCATGAAGACCATGCCCTGGCCACCGAACACAGCCAGCAGCGGGCCGAAGTTGATATTCGTCACCGCGGTCTCGGTCAGCGCGATCAGCACGGCGCCGGCCACCGCCCCCATCGGATTGCCCAGGCCACCGAGGATGGCGGCGGCAAACACCGGCAGCAGCAGGTCGTGGCCCAGATTGATGTGGGCACCGGTCGACAGCGCCAGCATGCTGCCGCCCAGGGCCGCGATCGCGCCGCTGCTGAAGTTGACCGCTCGGGTCAGACCCTCGGCATCCAGGCCGGAGGCGGCGGCCAGCGGCGCATTGCTGGCCAGCGCGCGCAGTGCGCGGCCCGTGCGGGTGCAGAACAGCAGCAGCGTGAAGACCAGCAGCACGGTCAGACTGGTGGCTACCGTCATCGCCTGCAGCGGCGTGATGCGCGCGTCCAGCAGCACCCAGGGGGCGGTCAGCGGCAGATTGAACATGCGCGGGAAGGAGCCCGCCAGGCCCTGCATGAAGGCGATGATCAGCATCGCCACGGCCAGCGAGCCTATCATCGTGATGGCCGGGCCAGCGCGCAGCAGGCGGCGGAACACCAGCAGATGCAGCAGCAGGGTCAGCACCCCAGTCAGCAGGCAGGAGACGAGGATGGCGGCCACCAGAGGCAGGCCGGCGGTCTGCAGGGCGAAGGTCATATAGGCCCCCAACATCGCGTACTGCACATGGGCGATATTGGGGAACTTGACCAGCCCGTAGACCATGCTCAGACCGAGGGCGATCAGCGCCAGGTCGGAGGCACGCAGCAGCGTGTCGACGAGAAATTGAAGCATGAGGAGGGGGCGTACAGCGAGGGGCAAGACCTGGCCCCGGCTGGTGCCGGGACCGGGGCGATCTATCAGCGGGGGACTACTTTCCCGTCGTATTTCAGCTTCGCGTAGGGCGGATCGATGCGCTGGCGCTGGTCATCAAACACGATGGGGCCGGTGACGCCCACATAGCCGCCCTTGCCCAGTTCCGTCAGCGCGGCCTGCACGGCGGCCGGCTCGGTCGACCTGGCCTTGTTCATCGCGGCGGCCGTCATCAGCACGGCGTCATAGGCATAGCCGGTGTAGGAGGTCTTGGTGCCTTCCTTGTACTTGGCATTGAAGGCGGCCTGGTAGGCCCGGCCGGCCTCGCCATAGACATTGCCGACCTCCATGCCCAGCTGCCCCTGGGCCACGGCGGCCGGCGTGTCGGACAGGCTCATGCTCAAGAGGATGGCGTACCAGGGCTTGGCGCGCAGGCCCAGCTCGAAGGCCTCGCGGTTCAGCACCGCGGACTCCTGGCCATAGGCGGTGTAGATATAGGCGTCGGGTTCGGCGCGCGACATCTGCTGCAGCTCGCGGCGGTAGGTGCTCTGGCCCTGGGTGTAGAGCACCTCGCTGACGATCTGGCCGCCCAGCTTGGTGAACTCTTCCTTGAAGCCGTGCGCAACGCCCTGGCCGTAGGCATTGTTGGGCGCCAGCATCGCGACCTTGCGATAGCCCAGTGCCCAGGTGTCGGCGGCCGAGAACTTGTTGCCCAGGTTCTCCAGGCCGATCAGGTTGAAGGAAGTCGCGCCGAGCTCGCGGATCTTGACGCTGGTGCTGGCGATATTGATGTGGGTGACGCCCTCCTTGACCAGGTACTGGGCCATCGGCAGCGTGATGCCCGACGAGTACTCACCGATCACGACCGGCACCTTGTCGACGCTGACCAGCTTGCGCGCCGAGTTCAGCGCCGTGGTCGGGTTTCCGCCCGAGTCCTCGACGATGACATTGAACTTCTTGCCGAGCACGCCGCCCGAGGCATTGACCTTGTCGACGGCCAGGGCCACGGCACGGCGCACGTCCTCGCCCACGGTGGCATTGGAGCCGGTCAGCGAGAGCACGGCGCCCATCTGGATGGTGTCCTGCGCCTGAACGGCGCTGCCGATCAGCGCCAGCAGTGCGAGGCTGGTCATACGAAGTTTCATCGTCGATCTCCGGTGGTGAGGTGGGTGGGGATGGGAATCAGCCCGCTTGCATATGCGGGTAGCGGTGGTCGAGTGCCGGCACGAAGGTTTCCTTGACCGTGCGTGGCGAGGTCCAGCGCAGCAGGTTCAGCGCCGAGCCGGCCTTGTCATTGGTGCCGCTGCGGCGCGCGCCGCCAAAGGGCTGCTGGCCGACCACCGCGCCGGTGGGCTTGTCGTTCAGATAGAAGTTGCCGGCGGCCTGGCGCAGGACCTGAGCCGCCTGCACCAGCGCCCCGCGCTCCTGCGCGAACACCGCGCCGGTCAGCGCGTAGGGACTGGTGCGGTCGACCAGTTGCAGCACCTCGTCCCATTGCGCATCGGCATAGACATGCACCGCCAGCACCGGGCCGAACAGCTCGGTGCTCATCAGGCGGTGGCCGGCATCAAGCACCTGGATCAAGGTCGGCGGGATGAAGAAGCCGACGCGATCATCGGCCCGGCCCGGGCTCAGGACCTTGGCCTGGGCATCGTCGCGGGCCGCGTCGATGGCCGCGGTCACGCGCTCGAAAGCGCGGCGGTCGATCACCGCGCCCATGAAGTTGCCGAAGTTGCTGACATCGCCGACGCGCACCGAGGCGATCAGGTCCAGCAGGCGCTCCTTGACCCGCGGCCACAGCGAGGCCGGGATGTAGGCACGCGAGGCGGCACTGCATTTCTGGCCCTGGTACTCATAGGCGCCGCGCAGCAGCGCGACGGCCAGCGCCTCGACATCGGCCGAGGCATGGGCCAGCACGAAGTCCTTGCCGCCGGTCTCGCCGACCAGACGCGGATAGGCGCGGTAGTTCGGCAGATTCTGGGCGGTCTGCAGCCACAGCTGGTCGAACACGGCGGTCGAGCCGGTGAAATGCAGGCCGGCGAACTGCTCGCTGGCCAAGGCCACCGCGCTGATCTGCTGCGCATCGCCGGGCAGGAAGTTGATCACGCCCGGCGGCAGGCCGGCCTCTTCCAGCAGTTGCAGGAACAGGTAATTGGACAGCGCCGCGGTGGCCGAAGGCTTCCACAGCACCGTGTTGCCCATCAGCGCCGGCGCGGTGGCCAGATTGCCGCCGATGGCGGTGAAGTTGAAAGGCGTGACCGCGTAGACAAAGCCCTCCAGCGGGCGGTAGTCGCTGCTGTTGCGCAGGCCCGGCGTGGAGACGGGTTGCATGGCCGCGATCTCGTGGGCGAACTGCACATTGAAGCGCAGGAAGTCGATCAGCTCGCAGGCGGCGTCTATCTCGGCCTGCTGGGCGGTCTTGCTCTGACCCAGCATGGTCGCGGCATTGAGGCGCTGACGCCAGGGGCCGGCCAGCAGGTCGGCGGCCTTCAGGAACACGCGCGAGCGCTCCTCAAGACTCCACTGCGACCAGTCGCGCTGTGCGGCAGCCGCGGCGGCAATCGCTTCGCGCGTCTGCGATTCGCCCGCCTGTGCGACCTGCGCCAAGCACTGCCCATGATCGTGCGGGCTGCGGATCTCGACCCGTGCACTGGTACGTATCTCGCGTCCACCAATCACCAGCGGAATGTCCTGCATCTGCCGCGACTGGGTCAGCAACTCGGCCTGCAGCGCGGCGCGCTCGGCCGAGCCCGGCGCATAGCCCAGCACCGTCTCATTGACGGCCCGATAGCCAGGGGCGCCCAGTGCGCAATCGATTCTTGTCATCTGTCTATTTATCCAAACAAGTACATATTGGATCCAATAATAGACTCAATGGATCCTGTTGCACAATAGCGTTTACGCGAGTTGCGGGACGGGACACCGATGGCAGCCAGAAAAGAAGCGAAGGCCCTGCATGAGGCGATTCGCGAACAACTGAGACAAGAGATCGTCAGCGGCGCCCTGCCCACCGGCACCCAACTGCGCCAGGACGCGCTGGCCACCCGCTTCAACGCCAGCCGCATCCCGGTGCGCGAGGCGCTGCGCCAGTTGGAAGCCGAGGGCCTGGTCGCCCACCAGCTCAACCGCGGCGCGGTGGTGGCCGGCATGAGCGTCGAACAGATCTGCGAGTTGCTGGACATCCGGGTGGCACTGGAATGCCACGCGGCGCGGCTGGCGGTGCCGCAGATGGTGGAGCGCGACTTCGCGGCCATGGAGGCCATCCTGAAGGCCTACTCGGAATCGCAGTCGATCCCGGAGTGGGCCGAGCACAACCGGCGCTTCCATCTGGCGCTGTCCGCCCCTGCCAACAACAAGCGGCTGCTGCGCCTGATCGAGGAGTTCTGCCTCAACACCGACCGCTACACCCATGTGGCAATGTCGCGCGCCACCGGCAAGGACAGGCCGCAGGAGGATCACTACCGCATCGTCGAGGCGGCACGGGCCGGCGATGCAGACCAGGTGGCCGCTCTGCTGGAGGTCCACATCCTGGATACCAAGAAAGAGCTGATGGCCAGTGCCCGCGCGCAGGACCGCGAGACCGGCTTGTCGCTGCGCTATTGAAACCTTGCATTCCCGCGCGGCGCTACCATATCTGCCCTGCGTGCCGCCCGGCCCGCCGCCCAACAAGACCTGCTCAGCGTGACCCTGCCCTCCGAATCCCCTGCCCTCCTGCCCGCCAAGGTGCAGCGCATCTCCAGCGCCCGCCTGCCCACCAAGCATGGCGAGTTCGTCGTCCATGTCTACCAGGCGGCCGACCATCCGGATGAGCATGTGGTGATCGTCAAGGGCGATGTGGCGCGTCCCGAGGTGCTGCTGCGCATGCACTCGGAATGCTTCACCGGCGACATCCTCGGCTCCCTGCGCTGCGACTGCGGCGAGCAGCTGGCGCTGGCGCTGCAGCGTATCGAGGCCGAGGGCGGCGTCGTGATCTATCTGCGCGGCCATGAGGGGCGCGGCATCGGCCTGGGCCAGAAGCTGCGCGCCTACGCGCTGCAGGACAAGGGGCTGGACACGGTGGAGGCCAATCTGGCCCTGGGCCTGCCCATTGACAGCCGGCGCTTCGACGCGGCGGCCGACATCCTGCGCGACCTCGGCGTGCAGTCGGTGCGTTTGATGAGCAACAACCCCTTCAAGGTGGCCGCGCTCAACGAGCTGGGCATTGCCGTGATCGCCCGTGAGGGCCATGAGGTCGAATCCAACGAGGAAAGCGGCCGCTCTCTGAAGACCAAGCGCGAGAAGCTCGGCCATCAGCTGCACATGCTGCCGTAATGGCACGGTTTTGTGCGCAGGGCGTTCACCCCTGACGCCGCGGCCGATTTCAAGCCCGCGATTAACCCTGATTCTGCAACGCTGCATTCCACGAACCCGCTCTTTTGATCTCGGTCCGTGCCCGGATCTGTTGCCCTATGCAACGGTGTCGAGGGACACCCGAGCATCGGTGGTCACATCCATCCGGTGGCCTCCCAACATCGAAAGACGAGTTCATGAAGTACAAGACTTTTGCCTTCTCCGCCCTGGCCCTGGCCGCCAGCTCGATGACCTTCGCCCAATCGAACAGCGGCAGCAGCCAGGTCACGCTGTATGGCGTGGTCGATGCCAATGTGCAGGTGCTGGATGGCGCCTCCACGCTGAGCCGTGTGCAGTCCGGCGGCCTGAACGGCTCGCGCTTCGGCATCCGCGGCACCGAAGACCTGGGCGGCGGTTTGCGCGCCTTCTTCACGCTGGAGTCCGGTGTCAATCTGGACGACGGCACCAATGGCCAAGGCGCCTTCTGGGGCCGTCAGGCCTTTGTCGGCCTGGCCACGCCCTACGGCAAGGTCTCGCTGGGCCGCCAGTACGGCAGCGTCTACGCGCTGACCAGCGACTTCAGCCAGTTCTCCAACAACAACACCGGCGCCTCGACCGCGGTGATCGGCGGCTTCGGCGGCTATGAGCCGGTGCGCGGCAGCAACAACACGGCCACCGGCAACGGCGGCCCGGCCCGCGTCAACAACTCGGTCAAGTTCGAATCGCAGAACTACGACGGCTTCAGCGCCGGTGCCTTGTACGGCGCCGGTGAGGTGGCCGGTGGCACCACCGACAACCGCATCGCCGACATCTACGGCCGCTACACCAAGAACGGCTTCGACGCGATGCTGTCCCTGGTGGACGACAAGGCCGATGTGATCGGCCAGAACATCCGTACCGTCTCGGCGGCGGCCGCCTACGATATGGGCAGCTACCGCTTCAACGGCGGCGTGATGCAGATCAACGACCGCAGCAGCGCCGACCGGGATGGCACCGGCTACTGGCTGGGCGCCAGCTACCGCCTCGGCTCGCACCTGCTCAAGACCCAGTACGTCCAGAGCAAGAACGACGGCAGGCTGGCCGACGGCAAGACCCAGGCCTTCGGCGTCGGCTACCAGTACGACCTGTCCAAGCGCACCGCGCTGTACTCCTCGCTGACCCAGTTCAAGAACGATGGCGTCGGCTACGCCAACCGCGCCGCCGGTTCGCTGTCCTCGGGTCTGACCAGCGCCTCGGACCGCGATCTGACCGAGGTCGTCGCCGGCATCCGCCACAGCTTCTAAGCCACCTGGCCTCTCGGCACAGCCCACCCCTTGCGGGTGGGCTTTTTCTTGGGCGCGCGTGATTTTGTAGGCGTCGTCCTACCGCGACACCCGCCGCGCGCCGGGAGACAAGGCCGGGAGGCTTCAAGATAATCGCGCCATCCCATGCTTGCCTGCCCGCCCCCCGCCGTCATGTCCGCCCTCCGCTGTTTTTTGGTCGAAGACAGTCCCACGATCCGGGCCGAGTTGATAGCCACGCTGGAAGAAATGTTGCCGCTGCAGGTGCTGGGCTGGGCCGACAACGAACACGATGCGCTCGAATGGCTGGAGGCGCCTGAGCATCAATGCGACCTGATCCTGATTGATCTGTTCCTCAAGAGCGGCTCGGGCATGGGGGTGCTGGCCACCGCCGGCAAGAAGGGTGCAGCCGCCAAGCGCGTGGTGCTGAGCAATTACGCCACCGTCGACATCCGGCGCCGCTGCCTGGCGATGGGGGCCGACCGCGTGTTCGACAAGTCCAGCGAGATCGACGAGCTGGTCGACTACTGCCGGACTATTGAATCAAGCCATTCTTGAGTGCGTAGTAGGTCAGATCGCTGTTCGAGGCCAGCTTCATCTTCTCCATTACCCGGGCCCGGTAAGTGCTGACCGTCTTGACGCTCAGGCACATCAGCTCAGCCATCTGGCCGACCGTCTCGCCCTGGGCCAGGCGCAGAAAGACCTGCAGCTCACGCTCGGACAACTGCTCGTGCGCTGGCTTGTCGTGATCGCCACCCAGACCCTCGGCCAGCAGCTCGGCCACCGCCGGCGTGATGTACTTGCGGCCGCGCGCCACCGTGCGTATCGCCAGCACGATGTCCTCGGGATCGCATTCCTTGTTCAGATAACCGCTGGCGCCCTGGCGCAGCAAGGTGGTGGCGTAATGGCTTTCCGGGAAACCGCTCAAGATCAGCACCGGCAGTTCGGGCGCGCGCGCCTTGATCGCGGCCAGCGCATCGACGCCGCCATGCTCGGGCATCGACAGGTCCATGATCAGCACATCGATCTCGCCGCCGCGCACCAGATCAAGCGCCTCGCGCCCGTTGGCGGCTTCGCCGGTGACGCTGATGTCGACCTGCTCGGCCAGATACTGGCGCAGGCCGGCGCGGACAATGGCATGGTCATCAACGATGGCAACACGGATCATGATGGCTGCAACGGCGCGCGTCGTCTTGAGATGAACACCGGGAGAGTTTAGGTCATGCATGCCGATCAATTTGCCTTGCTGGAGCGACTGCAACGCAGTGCTTACATCTTTCCGCTGGCGGTGCTGGCTGCCGCGCTGATGATCAGCATCAGCGAAAGCAGCTATGTGAAGGCGCGCGGCACGCTCACCGAGCTGACCGAGATGGGCCGCGCGCGGCTGATGATCTACAACATCAAGCTGCGCGCCACCGATGCCGAATCGGCCCAGCGCGGCTATCTGCTGACCCGCCGCCGCGAATATCTGGGCCCCTACGAAGAGGCCAACGAGGACCTCGGCCGCGCGATGAAGAGCCTGCGCGCCCACTACCAGCAGCTGCAGGACGCGCAGGCCCTGGCCCTGCTCGCGCAGCTGGAGCAGGCGGTGGGCGCCAAGATGGGCGAGCTGGCCGAGGTGCTGGAGCGCCAGGAGCGCGGCCGCGCCGATAGCGCGCTGGAGCTGATACAGGCCGGCATCGGCCGCGACCAGATGGAGCTGATACGCGCGCGGGCCGAGGAGCTGATGCACCGCGAGAACCTGCGCGTCGGCGCGGGGCTGCGTGAGGTCGTCAAGGCGCTGCTGCAGAACCGCATCGGCGTGGCCGCGATGACCGCGCTGAGCCTGCTGGCCCTGGCCATGTATCTGCGCCAGAGCCGTGCGCTGTCCCGGCAAAGGCTGGCGCTGGCCGAGGCCGTCAAGGCCGAGCGCGACCTGCTGGAGAGCGAGGTCCATCGCCGCACCGAGGAGCTGACCCAGCTGGCCACCCATCTGCAGAGCGCCCGCGAGGACGAGCGCAGCCGGCTGGCCCGCGAGCTGCATGACGAGCTCGGCGCGCTGCTGACCGCCGCCAAGCTCGATGCCGCTCGCATCAAACCCAAGCTGCCGCCCGAGCTGCAGGAGCGGCTGAGCCATCTGAACGAGGCGCTCAACAGCGGCATCGCGCTGAAGCGCCGCATCATCGAGGACCTGCGCCCCTCCTCGCTGACCCATCTGGGCTTGCTGCCGGCGCTGGAGATCCAGGCCCGCGAGTTCAGCGAAAGGCTGGAAGTGCCGGTGCTGACCGAGCTGGAGGCGGTGCCGCTGTCGCCGCGCGCCGAGCTGACCCTCTACCGCCTGGTCCAGGAAGCCTTCACCAATATCGCCACGTACGCGAACGCCAGCGAGATCCAGGTCAGGCTGCTGAACCGCGACGGCCGCGCGCTGATCGAGGTGCGCGACAACGGCCAGGGCTTCGACACCCAGCAGCAGACGCTCTCCTCGCACGGCCTGCTGGGCATGCGCTACCGGGTCGCGGCCGAAGGTGGACAGCTGATGATCAGCTCGGTGCGCGGCCAGGGCACGGTGCTCAGCGCCAGCCTGCCTCTCCCCGCCTCGCCGCCCGCCACGCCCCTGTAGGACCGCGCCTACAAAAGCGTCCGCCGCCGCCTCACAGCCGCACGGGCGCTGCGCTGCTGGGCCGCGCATGACCGGATTCCTATAGTGAAGCCATCAAATCTTCACTAGGAGCCCCTCTCATGCTGCACTACGCCGTTGTCTTCTTCCTGATCGCCCTGGTGGCCGCTGTGTTCGGCTTTGGTGGCATTGCCGCCGGTGCCGTTGGCATCGCCAAGGTGCTGTTCTTCGTCTTCGTGATCATGGCCCTGGTCACGTTCGTGATCGGCCTGATGCGTCGAGGTTGAACCCGTTCGCTGTCATCACACCCAAGGAGCTACTCATGAAAATCACGACACAACAGTTGGCCATTTATGCAGGCGTCAGCCTGTCAGCCCTCGCCCTGATCGCCTGCCAGCCCAAACCTGATGAACCGACGGTCGGCCAGAAGGTCGATGGCGCCATCAGCCAGGCCGAGCAAAGCGCCGAGCAGGCCAAGGCCAAGGCCGAAGAGATGGCCCGCGATGCCAAGACAGCCGGCGGCGCTGCGATGGACAAGGTCGAGACCGGCCTGGGCGACGCGGCCATCACCGCCAGCGTCAACGCCGAGCTGGCCAAGGACGCTCAGCTCAGTGCCTTGAAGATTGACGTCGACACGCGCGAAGGCCGGGTCGCGCTGAAGGGCACAGCCCCCACCGCCGACGCGCGCGAGCGCGCCACCCAACTGGCCTCTGCGGTCAAGGGTGTGATCAGCGTCGACAACCAGCTGAGCATCGAATCGCGTGGCTGAGTGAGCCCGCAATCCCAAAGGGAGCCGGCCGACATGCAAGCCCTTGCCGACATCAGCCAGGCCACCCGCCTGGAGGGGCTGAGCCCGGCCATGCAAAGCTATCTGCGCGAACGGGTCAGCGAAGCCGGGGCCGACGCGCCCTGGCTGCTGCCGACCCAGTGGCAGATGCGGCTCTACCAATGCCTGGGCGATGCGGGCAGCGCCCGCGCCCTGTGCCGGGACTTGCTGGACCTGGCCGACACCGCAGCGTCAGACGATGCCGGCCTCGTCGCCGTCTTCGAATGCGCGCCCTGCCAGGACCGTCGTTCCTTCGAGGCCAGCCTGGCCACCCATCTGCGTCTGATGCAGCAGTTCGACACCCGGCTGTCGCTGACCCATCTGCGCGGTCATATCGATGAGGCCTGGCTGCAGATCATGTCGCGCAGCGTGCGCATGATTGCGCTGCACGCCGACGCCGAGCGCTTGTCGCGCGTGCTGCCCTGCCCCGTCCTGGCCTTCTCCATGCTGTGAACACGGCCACGCCTCAGAGCCGCGGCCGGGCCCGCTCCAGCAGCCGTCGGCAGGCCTGCAACATCTGCTGATCGGCGGCGCTATTGCCGCTGTCCATCAAGGGCAGCACCGCCGCCAAGGGATTGATCAGGCCCAGCAGCACGGCCGGCACCAGCCGGCGCATCAGCGGCTGGGCCTGCAACTGCCACTGCGGATCGGCGAGGCTGCCGCTGATCTGCACCGGCGTGCGCAGCGACAGCGGGCTGAATTCCTTCGGTGCCACCCGCAGACGCAGATCCAGCTGCTCGCTGGCCAGCGACAGACGGCCCTCCATCCACAGCGTCGAGTCCTCGGTATCGAGCACCAGCGCGCGTGGCACGACCTGACCCTCAGACACATCCAGATCGGCCAGCGCGCAATGCAGGGGTAGCGCACTGTCACCCCGCAGCAGCAGGCCCAAGCCTTGCGCCAGATCGACACCGGCAGCCTCGACGGCCAGATGCGAAATCGCGCCCTGCGACAGCGTCGCGGTGACCCGACCGCGGGCGCTGGCCAGCAGCTCGGCGGTCGAACGCCCCTGGCCACTGAGTTTCAGCCGGCCGCGCATCTGGCCGCTGATCCAGGCCGGCTGGCCCGGCGTGCGGCTCTGGCGCAGCCAATGCGCGAGATCGACCTCGGCCCAGTTCAGCTCGGTCTGCCACAGCGCCAGCGCAGCGCGCCCGTCCAGCCTGATGGCGCCGGCCAGGCGGCCGTGCGAGGTGCCGGCCTGCAGATCCTGCAAGCTCAGCACCCCGTCCTGCAGCAGCAGCCGTGCGCGGGCCGGCGCCAGCGTATCGGCCAGCGCGCTGCCGAGCTCGATGCGTTGCAGATCGATCTTCACATCGGCATCCATCGCCCGCAGCGAGGGCAGATCGAATTGCCGTCTGGGCAACACGCGATCACCGGCCGCGCGGGGGCCGGGCTCGACCGGCACGCCGATCGCCGGCCCCAGATCGGCCAGCCACAAGGCCTCGCCGCCGAGGCGGCCACTCAAGGCCGGACGCCCGCTCGCCTCCTGCAGCACGAAACTGCCGTTCAGGCGGCTGCGACCCAGCCGGGCCTGCTCCACCTCGACCTGCCAGCGCTGGCCTTCATGGGTCAGGCGCCCTTGGAACTTGAACGCTGCGGTGCTGGGCAGGGTCAGGCCCAGCGCATCGCCGATGGCCGATAGCGAAGGCCCGGCGAGCCGGTAACTCCCGGCCAGGCCTTGCAGGCCCAGCAGCTCGCGCAGCGAACCCTCGAAATCCAGCGACGTCGCGCCCGCTCGCAGCTGCAGGCGCAGCGGCACCGCCGCCCCGCCGCCGGCATTGACCCAGGGCAGCGGCGAGGCCGTGTCCAGCCAGGCTTGCAAGGGCCGCCCCAGATACTCGCCATGGGCGGTGGCAAACAGACCACCGTCGCGGCCATCCCGATCGGCGATCGCAAAGTCGATCGTCGCGCTGAGGCGGCGCGGTCGGTCGTTCAGCAAGATGCGGCCGCCGCCCAGCCGCAGCTGCTCGAACTGCAGCAAGGCGGTGCCCTCGCTGGATTGCGGACCGGTCTGCAACGTCCAGCTGGCGCGGCCCTGCGGGTCGCGCCACAGATCGAGATCGGCCGAGCGGGCCTGCAGCGAGCGCACGCGCAGGCTGCCGCCGCCGCGCCAGTCCCACAGATCCCAGTAGCGCAGTCGCAACTCCACCGCTTCGGCGCGCAGTGTCGGCGTCTGCGCCCGCCAGGCGGGACCGGCGATCAGCAGATGGTCGGCCCGCAGCCGCAGGCCGCCAAGCAGGCGCAGCTGCAGCACGGCCGCACCCTCAGTGCCCGACGCGAAACGGACTTCGCGGCCCAGGCGCTGAGACAGCATCTGCGCCAGCGGCGCAGCCAGCCAGGGCCAGCCCAGGCTCTCGCCGATGGCAATGCCGCCGACACACAGGGCCAGACCGATCACAGTCAGGCGCAGCTTCATCAGAATCCGATCGGAGGATGGTGCGTGCTAAAAAAAAGCCACCCGGCGCGTACTCGCGACGGGTGGCCGAGGCTGCGGTCCCTTGGGGGCTCAGGATCGCACAGACAACTCGTTCTTGACCTGCTTGACGCCGCTGACGCCGCGCGCCAGCGACTCGGCCATCGCACGCTCGTTCTGGCTCTTCGCAAAGCCCGACAGCATCACGGTGCCGTTGAGCGTCTCGACGCTGATCGCGGCCGCGTCGACCTGCTTGCTCTCGACAAACTTCGCCTTCACCGCCGTCGTGATGGCCGAGTCATCGATATAGGCGCCGACCGTGGACTGGCCACGGCTGACGGCGCAGCCCTGCAGGGCCACCAGGGACAGAGCAGTTGCCAATGAAATAACGATTGCACGGGTAGACATGATCATCAGAGTTCTCCTTAGGTTTTATTGCTGGACCGGCGGCTGGCTGACAGCCTCGGTCGTGTCGTACAGAAACGGGAAAGCCACTTCGTAGCCCAGCTCAAGAGCGGCCGCATCGACCGGCTCAAGCGGCGCCTGCGGGGCCCACAGGGCTTGAGGGAAATCACTGAAACTCATGGGATCCTCCTGTTGCGGTGGGCCGCCTTGGACTGATCAGCGCTTACTTCTTCTTGCTCAACTCTTACTTCTTCTTGCTCAACTCATTGCCGATGGCGCCGCCAACCACCGCGCCGCCGACCGTGCCCACGGTGCTGCCGCCGGTGGCGGCCGCACCGACCACCCCGCCGACCACCGCGCCGACCGCGGTATTGGCCTCGCGCTTGCTCATGCCGGCACAGGCGCTGAGGCTGAGCGCCAGCGTGGCGATAGCCAAGGTGGAGAGAAGACTGTGTCTGTTGATTTTGTTCATGCTGGACTCCTGTAAGGGATGGGATCAGTGTGCGCGGCGAGGCGGTCGACAAGAATCAGCCAAGCTCGCGAAGCCGTGTCAGACAGCGCCGACAACACTCACAAACAGCAACGCATGCAAGCCCCCATCTCAGCGCGCTGCCGGGAAAACCCGCAAAATCACGAGAGAAACACTCTCCGGCCGGTATCCACCACGCCATCAATGGACAGACTCACCGCCCCCTCCACCACACCACAAGCCAGCCTGCCGAGCTCCAGATGGCTGACCCTGCCCGCCCCGCTGCTGGCCGCCCTGTTGGCCGTGCTGCTGTGGCTGAGCCTGGCCCCGCCCCAGGTCATGCATGTGATGCGCGAGGGTGGCCCGATCGAGGGAATGACCGAGATCCTCTACTTTGTGCTGGCGGCCGCGCTGTGGTTGAGTTCGCGCGCGGCGGGCGAGTGGCGCACGACGCTGGCGCTGTCGGTGATGCTGGCCGCGGCCGGCGCGCGCGAGATGGACCTGCACAAGCACTGGACCGGCACCAGCGTGCTCAAGGTCAGCTTCTATCTGCGCGACGCACCGCTGCATCAGAAGATCGTCGCCTTCGTGATCCTGGCGCTGATCGCCGCGGCCGCCATCGACCTGCTGCGCCAGCATGGCAATGCGCTGTGGCAGCGCCTGAAGGCGCGCGAGCCGGTGGCCTGCAGCATCGCGCTGTTCTTCGTCACGATGGCCATCAGCAAGGTGCTGGACCGCTCGATCAACGTGCTGGCCGAGGACTTCGGCATCGCCAGCTCGGCCTCGGTGCTGGCCCTGGTCTCGGCGCTGGAGGAGACGGTGGAGCTGTCCCTGCCGGTGATGGCCGGCCTGGCGCGCTGGCAGTATCTGCGGCTGAGGCCCTGAGGCGAGTTGCCTCGCGCGGCCATCGCCAGCCGCGACGCTCCTCATCAATTGTGGCGAGGCGCCGTCGTTGCTAGGGATAACGCTTTGTCGCCGCCTTCCTAGACTCGCTCAAGCACTGCAGAGTTGCCAGCCCGGCAGCTCGGTGCCTTGATACCAGGGGGCAGTCATGAAGCAATCACGATCAATGAAAAGCGGTGGCTCGGCGATGAGTGGCTGCGAATGCCAGGGCGGCATGGCCGGTGCGATGGACGACGAGGCGGCGTCCTCCACCCAATATGCGATGGGCGCTGGAGTCATGGACGGTGGCGCCCGAGCCGAGGGCGATATGCCCGGCGGCGGCATGGATGGTGGCAATGGCGGAGGCGCCGGAGGCGATGATGGCGGCATGCCCGGTGGAGGCGGCATGGGTGGCGGTGATGCGCCGAGCCATGGCGGTGGCGATGAGGCCACGCCCCATGCGCGCAGTTGCGCCACCATGGATGTGCACCGCCGACTGTTGTCCACCGTGCCCGAGTACGCACGCATACGCGACGAGATCGAGAATCAGGCGATTGCCTACGAGCTAGGCGAGCGCAGCGCCGAGAGGCCTGGCGTCACCCGCATCCCGGTGGTCGTACATGTGGTGTGGAACACGGCGGCGCAGAACATCAGCGATGCCCAGATCAACAGCCAGATCGAGGTGCTGAATCGCGACTTCCGCCGCAGCAACCCCGATGTCGCTGCGACGCCGGCTCCCTTCATGCCGCTGACGGCCGATGCACGGCTGGAGTTCTATCTGGCTACGGTGGACCCCAATGGCGCACCGACCACGGGCATCGTGCGGCGCCAGACCACTGTCGCCTCGTTCAGCGGCAACGATGCGGTCAAGTCCCAGGCCAGCGGCGGCTCCAATGCCTGGCCGGCCGACCGCTATCTGAACATCTGGGTCTGCCAACTCGGCGGCGGCCTGTTGGGTTACGCACAATTCCCCGGCGGTCCGGCCGCGACCGATGGCGTGGTGGTCACGCACACGGGCTTCGGCACCACGGGCACGGCCGCAGCACCCTTCAATCTGGGCCGCACCGCCACCCATGAGATCGGCCATTGGCTGAACCTCAACCATATCTGGGGCGATGACGGCAGCGGCTGTACCGGCAGCGACAACGTGGCCGACACGCCCAACCAGGGCGGACCCAATACCGGCGCGCCGACCTTCCCGCGAGTTTCCTGCAGCAATGGCCCGAACGGCGATATGTTCATGAACTACATGGACTATGTCGACGACCGCGCGATGTTCATGTTCTCGGCCGGCCAGGTCGCACGCATGCAAGCCTGCCTGGACGGCCCGCGCGCCAGCCTGGGTCTGGCAGCCGGCGCCCCGCGCAGCAGCTCGGGCCCGGTGGTGGCCTGGGGCGCGAACCGCCTCGATGTCTTCGTGATCGGCAGCAACCGCGCCCTCTTTCACAAGTGGTGGAACGGCAGCGCCTGGGGACCCTCGCTCACCGGCTACGAGGCCATGGGCGGCATCTGCACCAGCACACCCCAGGCCGTCTCCTGGGGGCCCAACCGGCTCGACGTCTTTGTCACCGGCACCGACAGCCAGCTCTATCACAAGTGGTGGAACGGCAGCACCTGGGGACCCTCGCTCACCGGCTACGAGGCCATGGGCGGCGTCATCCAGGGCGAGCCCCGCGCCGT
>NZ_JAQOWX010000007.1:0-84004 GCF_028462495.1 Paucibacter sp. XJ19-41 | reverse complement strand
AGCCCGGATTTCGAACTCAATCTGGTCGGCCGCGAAGGGCTGAGCCTGACTGATGTCAGCTACGGCACTGCGTGCATCGCAGTGGGGCAGGGCAGTTGCGCCACGGTGCCCGAGCCGCAGTCCTATGCGCTGGTGGCGCTGGCGCTGGCGGGCGCCTGCGTGCCCGTGCTGTGGCGTCGGCGGCAGACAGCTGTCTCGGTCGCGAGCTGAGACAAGCGGATGGAAGCACAGCCTGTGTGACGAAGTTCCCCCACCCGACCTGAGCTGTAAAGCAACCCCACGAGCTTCGATGGCATGAAAAAAGCCTCTAAGTGATTGATTCACATAGAGGCTTGATCGCTTGCGGGACGCTCTGAAACGTCCTATTGGTCTCCGGCGGGAACCGCAAGTGCGGCGTAAGTAGTTGACTTGATAGCAGTTTTTCAGCTACTGGCCAAAAGCGTTCCCCGGTTTGTTCCCCCATGATTGAGGTGCTGCCTTTTGTTGTTCCTTGATCTGGTGATTCGTGGGTTCGTTGTTGGCGGACTCATGAAGACGTGATGCATCTTGCTGGGTCGCGCCCGGCGCTGATTCTTAGCAAAAATCAGCACGCGCCAAGCGCCGAACCCGACGCAAACTTGTGTCATGGGAACCGCCACCTTCGTCCGCCAGCCGCGAGCCCATGCGCCACGCAGCGGCAGCGGCCGTCGCGAACGGTTGACCATCGACTTCCGTCGGCATGGCCCCGCGCTAGCTGCCGTCGCACGCTCGCGCCGCATGAGTGCGGCTGCGCTGGCCAGAACTGTCCTCGGCGAGTGGCTGGACGCACAGGCCGTTGACGCCTCAGCTGTCGGTGCGATGGACACGGCGCCGGCAGCGTCGATTCAGCTTCACAACGCCGCCCCGTTCGCTAAGGTGACCCTGCGCATGCCCGCCGACCGGGCCGCCAGGCTGGCCCGCGCTGCGCGTGCGGCCGAGTTGTCGCAGGGGATGTATGTCGCGCAGCTCCTGGATGCGCGGTCAGAGGAAGATCCTCTGCATGCCAGCCCCAGGGAGCTCGTGTCGTCGCTGGTGCGATCCAACGCCAAGCTGGCGGCCTTGCACAGCGGTCTGAAGGCCCTGGAGCGTGCGCTGGAAGAGTCCTCATCCCCTGAGCTGGCTAGCCTTGATGTTCTGGTGGCGGGGCTGATCGCAGAAGTTGGGCAGCACCTGGCCTTGGCCGCGCCCCAGATGGCGGCAGTGCCGGCGTCATGGCGTCGGCCAGCTTGCAAGCCTGAGGGAGGGTGAACGACATGGCGCCCCGGACCTCATCCTCAGTGATCGACGGTGTGCTGGTGCAATGGGGAGAGCGCCTGTTCTATCCCGGCAATCGCATCGTCAAGGTGGCGCCGCAACCGCGCCTGAATATCTTGTTGCGTCGCCAGGCTGCGGTGATCCGTCGGCGCATCGAGGCCACCGTGACCCGGCGGGGGCCGCAGGTCATGGTCAAGGTCACCGGTGGTGGTCGGGGCATGGGCGCCATCGCAGCCCACTTCCGCTACATCAGCAAGAACGGACAGCTGGCCTTTGAGGACGACCGGGGTGTGGTCCGCCAGGATAAGGAAGCGCTGCATGACCTGGCCGAGCAATGGCGGCTGGGTGGCTCGCTGATCGAGGAGACTAGCCCCCGCCGGGAAGCCTTCAATCTGATGCTGTCGATGCCACGCGGCACCAATGCGCAGATCGTCCTGATGGCCGCACGGGAGTTTGCCCAGATCGAGCTGAAGGACCACTTCTATGTGATGGTGCTGCACAAGCACCAGGAGAACCCGCACGTGCATCTGAGCGTGCGGGCCGAGTCCATGAGTGGCAGGCGTCTGAACCCGCGCAAGGCCGATCTGCATCGGTGGCGCGAGACCTTCGCGGAGCGGCTGCGTGGCTATGGCATTGAAGCCGAGGCCACACGCCAGGCCACCCGTGGGGAGGTGCGCCGCTACGAGCACTTGTGGCAGCGCAAGGCACGGGAGGAGGGGCGTCTGCACAATGCCCCGGAGCCGATGAAATCAGGCGACGCCTACCAGCGCAGCCGCATGGGCGCGCTGCGGGCCTGGGCTCACATCGTGGCCGCGCTCACGGCCTCAGATCAGCCCAGGGATCGCGAGCTGGCGGAGCGCATCACCAGCTTCATTCGAGGCTCGACCTTCGCGAGGGAGCACGGCCGAAAGTGGGAGCGCGAGGTGCCGGCACATGTGCGTGGGCGCGACGTAGAGCCGGTCATCTCCAGAGAGATGCCTGGGCCTGAGTTCAACCGGTGATTCGATGCCCTGAATCGACTACCGCTGTGCAGCGGCAGCGGCCGCTCGACGTTGGGCAACCTAGACGTGGCCTGGTCGCGAGATTGGGCGCCGGTCAGCGGTCATTGGCGAGGGCCGGCAATCGACCCATTGCAGCCGCTGGCGCTTTCGTCGTCGATGGCGGCTTCGTGCCCAAAGCGGACTCAGCTGCAAAAAAGTCGCGGCCGCAAGGCAGCCAGTGGGAGCAATGGACCGGCTTCGCCCTTTCGAACCCTCGCGAGGGTCGTATGTTAGGCAAGGTGGAACGGGCTTTGCCGCCCTCTTCACTCAGGTCGGCAGAGGCTCTGGAGGGTCGAGCGCAGCGATGACGTAGTCGCAAGACGCAAGAAGGTTGAGCACGGCTTCGTGCAGTGCCTTCAGGTTGTCAACTATGGGTTGCCCATCAAGCTTGGCGAAAGCCCAGTTGCGGTCAATCTCGGCGTGAGCCTCATCATCGAAAGAGCTCCAGGTGAACCCCATAGGACTCCACCACGAGCAGATCGGGAAATCGTCATGCGGTGGATACGCTGCTTTCATACCCGCGTAGACCAGCGCCGGCGTCGGCTGCTGACCGCCAGGAATGGCAAACCCTGGGCGATTCGTAGCCGTGCGTTGAGACCGACGCGTCGCATCATTCCAGCCAATCAGACGGAAGGTCCGGGGCATGACGCGAATGTCGCCCGCGCCGTCGAGACCGAGCCCCTGCCAGCCAGCAAGGAAATCGTGTCCACCCAGGCAATTGGTGGTGACCAGCTCTGAATATTTCCTTATACGCTCTTCGAGGGGCGTATATCGCGCAATGAAGCTTTTCGGATTCGCCGGATCAACGAAGTTCTGGCAGACAGCCCTGATATCGCGCGCATAGCCTGCGAGCGGCTTGGCGTAGAAGGCGTCCTTACCTTGGTCCTTGCACAGGCGCTCAGCCGCTGCAGTAACAACAACCATCGCTTCAATTGCCGTGCCAAAAAATGAAATGCCGTAGTCAGCGTTGCTAACGATCTGGAGGGCGTCTGATGCAGCCTCCGCCGCAACGTTAAAAACGGCGTCCTCATATAGCTCGGTGGGCCTGCCATTGTTCACTGCAGCGTCAAGGACTTCACATTTGCGCTGGTACACGAATGCAGCCGAGGCATGAACGCCGGCAGCCTTGTCCTTGGCGATCGAGATGTCGACCGTGCCAGCAAGAATCTTGATGAAGTCGCTCGAGAGGAACTCGACGAGCGCGTCTAGCGTTTTCTGGATCCGATCCAGCCGGCTGACAACCTCAGCTTCATAGTCCGAACGTGAACCAAAGAGTGACTCAACTAAATGGTCGATGATGTCGCCGACTGCATCCCCTAGGCGCTCGCCTATTCGCTTGCCCAGGGCCTTCACCAACTCCTCAGCAGCCAGCGTCAGAAGCGCTACGACCACGGGAGGAAGCGCAAAAACCGGAGAGTTCGGGGAGATCGTCGCTGGCAGGTGTGCGCGAGACAGGCCTGGCACGAACGGAGGATGTTCAGAAGGCCTGAAGGCCCGAATCGCAGCCACGATATCGGTAGGGTTGTCTGTCGGGTTAGTGCTCGGTGCCATGGCGCCTCCCTGAATGGCGTTAGCTGACCAGTCGGAATGGCGCTCGAACGGCGGCGCCGCGACTAAAGCCCCTGATTTATCCGTCCCCTACCAGCGGCACGCATCCTCAACTTTGAGAATGCGAAGCGCTCTGAACGCACGGTCCCCATAGGAGCCCATTGACCACACCTCGCGGGACATCACCTGCCTACAGCAGCTTCGTGCCCGAGTGCGACATTCGATCCACAGTGCTGTCAAGCCACGGCTTGTGGATGCACGCCTCGTAGTTCATAGGTACAAGGGGTGCTGTTGGACATTCGCGCACGCGGCGTCGTGGCCGTCTGCACCGTTGAATGCCTTGCAAAAGGTCAATCCGAACGGTGTTTGAACACGAGCGTAAACGCGGACTGCGTCTCCAACACAGCACAAGGACGTGCAGCGAAGGTCGACCGACTTTCCGTTGACACGCGAGCGCTATAGCATTGAATTGGGGAGGGAATAAAATGCATTCGGTTGCTTCCGGATTTGTCCGGCTACTCGCCGGCGTTGCTTTCGCTCTTCAACTCGCGTCATGTGGCGGCGGTGGCAGTGACGCCTCAACTGACGGCAACCCCAACCTATCTCAGCCGACGGTGGCGAGCATTGAGATTGCTCCTAGCCATATCACGTTCACGGCAAGCGGCCAAAGCATGCCGCTGAAGGTGAAGGCATTAGATAAGGACGGCGTCGAGATCACGGGCGTGAAGTTCTTGTTCTCCAGTTCGGATCCTGCTATTGAGGTGTCTGACTCCGGCAACGTACAGGCTGTCTCCGGCACCGGCTCAGCGAGCATTACGGCCAAGCTTGGAGAGGTTTCATCCTTGCCCATTACCGCCGCCGCAGTATCTTTGCAACCAAGCGTGATCCCCATTGATGACTCGATGGTGGTCTCGGCGCCGACTGGGGGAGCGGGCGGGACCTACGAATTCGCGGTCTCAGACGGAACGGGGATCAGTGTCGGCAGCCTTGTCGTTGGCACCGGCGCCTATCGCATCGGCGGTCGCATCACGAAAATTCAGCCCTTCGATACGGCCAAGTCGAAGTTCCTTTTTGTTGAGCCCACGCCGGTCACCGCCCTCGTAAAGGATGCCCGACTGTCCTTTCGGATGACAGGCGCGCAGATCAAGGCGTACGCCAAGTCCAGCGCAGGGATCAGCGCGGTCGCCGAGTACCTCCAGACCCAGGAGCCGATGCGGAGCGCGTTGGGCGTGCGGGCCAATGGATTCTCGGCCGCCTATGGGCGCCTGACTTGCGACGGGGATTTCGACGCAGCCTTTTGGAAACCCACCTTCAATCCCACCACGCAGTTCGACTACGACACGTCCGACTTCGTGCTCGACGGCTCCATCCTGTCTGGCGTCGTGACGGACCTTCGATTCCGGTTCAGTGGCACGGCGCATATGGGGCTCGACGGCGCCTTGGAATTTCAGCCATTCACCGGACGGTACGCTTGCCGCGCGCTGTTGGTTGCAATCCCAATTCCGGTCACCGGTCTTCTGGCGCTCGTCATATCTCCCATCATTCCGATTGATGCTATAGCCAAGGGTGAGGCAAGGCTGGGCTCGAAGTCAAAGATCAACTACGACTTCAAACAGGACGTCAACTTGAGCATCGGCTTGGCCTATACGGAGGCGGCTGGCTGGTCCAATTTGAGTGGGTACACGACCAGCAATGGCAGCGCCACCGTCACCTCGGACGCTTACGAGGGGTCGACCGCCGAATGGGAACTGCGCGCGGGCGTGGGGGCTGGTCTCGGGGTTCGGGTTCTCGCGCGCACGCTGACTCTGATTGAAGCTCAGGTGGAGACTGGACTAGTTTGGCGGGGTACTTCCCCAATCAAGTCGGTGGCTTCTCCGCCTACCGAGCCGGCCACAGAGACTTTCCAATCGGCCAACATCACGCCAGGTTCGGACATCGTCGATTTCTTTCGCGACAACTTTAAGCTCAACGTCGACTACAAGGCGGAGATTGCGAAGATTACGACGAGTACCGGCCCGGTTCTCAATAAAGCTACTTTAGGCGGAGCAGCCACCCTGAGCAGATCCAGTTTTTCCGTTGGCGATGCCAGTACATTCTTTGTTGCTCTGGATCCCGCGAGCCTAAACAAGGGAGCTTTCGGAATCGGCTCATACGACATTGACGAGGTGAGAATCTACCGGGTTGGGTTGGATGGTGTGCCGACCAAGGTCGCAAGCGCCAAGGCCACGGCCGCGAATTCCAGCCAATTCCAAATGGAATGGCAATCCGACTTCGTCGGAGGATCTAGGCTTCCAAATGAAAAAGCGGCGTTCCACGCATTCGTTGTTCCAAAGTTTCTCAGTTTGATGCGGGACGTCTTGCCAATTTATCTTGGCCCGGTCGCATCTCCTCCATCCATCACGATCCAACCTGCGACTGTTTTCCTTTCCGGGGGGCCGGCGACGGCGAGCTTCAGTGTTGGCGCGACCGCTGAATCGGAGATTGAATATCAGTGGCGGCGCAATGGCATCAATATACCGGACGCAACGGCGTCCACGTACACGTTCCCTGCGACGCAGGCAGATGACGGCGCCCAGTTCGATGTCGTCGTAAAAAGCGCTGGGCTCAGCACTGAAAGCAAGGCTGCGACGCTGAGCGTTAGGAGCGGTGTGTCCTCTGGGCTTAGCCTCTCCGGCGAAGCGGTAAGCTTCTATCCCGGCTTCACAATGTTCAATCCAGATGCCTCGGAGACCGTCTTTAAATACATTTCTCCGACCTGTGATTCGAGTTCGGGAACAAATCGTTGCTACTCTAGTTTTGGCGGTACATTCGGGCTGACGCGACAGCATATGGGGCAAGTATCGCTTGCGCCTGGTTTCAAGTTTTCAGTATCAAGTTTGGACGCCACGCCAGTGATTCCTTGGTTGAAACCAAGCAGCATTTCCATCTCACTGGACTATGCCGAATTCGATAATGGAATTGGAAGTGGGCTACGCTCTTGGGGCTTCTACTGCAATAACATCCTCGTCACTTGTCCAAGCCTCAGCGCTCTGGGCATCGTGGTCGACTACGACAAACGGACAATCACCTTCAACAACACAGAGTTGAAGACCGGTGGAGGGGAGATAACTCGAGTAACCGGTACGCTTTCGTTCTGAGGTATTCGATTCGCTCATTTTGCAAGCTGGGAAACTTACCGCCTAGGCAGGCAGCAGCGCGAGCAAAGTGAAGGTCGATGTTGCACCGGCGCCGGCAGGGGCCTCGTATTGAAGGGACCCTTATTGCTGAAGCGTCATTCGATTCTTGTGCTTCGAGTGAGTGAGTAAAGACTGGTGCTGCGGTGCGATGAACTTCGGCTTTGGGCACGAAGCTGCCGCTAGCCAGGCGCCGAACAACGGCTGCTGATGGCCGGGTGCGGGTGCGGGTGCTCGCTCGGCCAACGTCATCGCCCGAGAGCAGTCGCTCAAAGGTTGCGTCCTGAACGGCCGCTTCAGGGCTAGCAATTCCGAAAGCTGGCGGGCTCGACCCGGCCAGGAGCGGGCGCCCGTGAAGTGCTGCTGTACGGCATCTCGCGGCACCGGTAACTCTGGCGAGTCTTCGCCATCAAGGTCAACCAACGCAACGGAGGTCGGCTCAAGACCGATCGCGACGGCACATCTAGGGATGCAATGCGACTGGCAAGCGGCGCCGCGTGCGGATAAGAAAGTGATCAGCTTTCCCATGCAAAATTTGCAGCGGGTAGGCGTGGTGCGGATGCGCAGCGCCGAAGATGCCGACCACGCGGGCAAGCGCGGCTTCAGTCCCAAGTCGCATGTCCAGCGGCTGCACAGCCATCTGCGGAATGTTGAGGCCGCGTAGGGAGTTCAGAGGGTGCGCATCTCGGAGGACGACGAACAAGATGCTGTTAGATTTGCACTCCATGCTCCGACTCCACGCAAACTTGCAACGCCCCGGCGGCCCGTCCGCCGGGTGCATTGGTGTAGCTCTACGGGCCTTGTGCCCGCACCCTACGGCATCGCAGGGGTCGGGCCGCCCGGCGTCACGAAGCCATCTTGTCTAGGCAACAGAAATGCCATCAAGTGATCGGGTCGTTGATACCGGGAAGTTCCTCAGCGCCTACGCCAGCGAGGTTCACGTCAAATGCGTTCGTTGCAACGCTGCTGGTACCGTCCTTGCACAGTTTCAGGAGCGGCGGTGGAGCGCATCCTTCGAATGTGCGGAGTGCGGCTTGACTCTCGATTCTGTGCGCGGTGACTGGGTTGGGCCTATGTCCATGACCGGCAGGCGGCCTTGCGGTTACTGCGGGCACAAGTGGTTGCAGCCGCGCATTAGTCAGCGTGGTTGGCCGCGCGAGGTTTTGGATTCCGTAGTCGCTTCATGCCCAGAGTGTGGGCATGAGTCGATCGTGCCGGTGGTGGCTCAAAGAATTCATGATGGGGCGGAGCACAACGATCCACACTTCGGCATGCCACTGCTACTTGTGGATGCAGGCAGATATGGCGCTGTTTGGGCATACAACGCGCATCACATTCAGGCACTCAAGAGCTACGTTGCGGCTAGTCTTCGAGAGCGAGGCGTCAATGCGGGGAATGCTTCCATGTTCTCTCGGCTACCCGCTTGGATCAAATCGGCCAAGAATCGCGAGGCGGTGTCCAAGCGTTTGGCCAAGCTTGAGCGCCTGCTGCTTAATCGGTCGCCCGAGCAGACGCGCGTCGGCAGGCCGCAGCGCCCGGCTCAGCTTCGATAGGCCACACAGGACACACCTTCTCATGTTCAACGGAAGTTGCCTCTGCCAGTCCGTCCGCTACTCGGTCGCATCAGAGATTACCCACGCCGAGAACTGCCACTGCTCCATGTGTAGGAAGGCCCACGGAGCAGCCTTCTCGACTAACGCGCTCGTACCTACAGCCGCCTTGACGATTGAAGGCTCAGAGCACCTCACCTCATATCGCTCGTCGCCGAACAGAGAGAAGATGTTTTGTTCAAAGTGCGGCTCTCAGCTATTCATCAAGAGGCTCAATGCACTTGAGGGAACCGTGATCACGCTCGGAACACTGAACGACGATCCAAGAGTCCTCCCAAGCCGCCACGTCTTTGTCGGAAGCAAGGCGCCCTGGTACGACCAAGATGCCCATCTGCCTTCGTACAAGGTCTATCCAGGCTTCGAGCCCAATGAATAGCTCCTCGCGGCAGGTGCGATCCAACTCGGCGCTTAACCTGTCCCGCAACGGCGGGTCAGGTTCGCGCGCCTTGCCACCACCGAGCGCGCCGTCGCGGTCCACTCAGCTGGTACGTTGGTCATGACCAAACCTCGCTTCGGCGAGCCGCGTGACTTGTGGGAGCGCGACGGTTCGCTCCGGGATGTCTATTTGTTCGATGCGAATAAGACTGACTGGCTTGTGCTCCTCTCGATGGCGAATCAGTTTGGTGCCAGGTACTTGTGCGATGGGGCGGAGATGCCGCTGCCGAGCGTTGAAGACATCTTCTCGAACCGAGAAGTTTCACATCTGCTTCAGGTATCGGTCGGGCGAGTAACCGTAAATTGTCACTTCTTCGTGCCGGGTGAGATCGAACTTGACATCGATCCGCGCGATGTCAACGGACCGCAGGAGCATGCGGTGGTACTGGAAATCTTGGAGCAACTTGCGCAGGGCGCATCCAAATCTGTTGTGGTTACAGCAGAGAACTCAGAAGATGCCGTGTATCTTCGCTATGAGCCTGAACCGCGCAAATGGACGGCCTTTGAACCAGCATTCGGTGATGGCGCACATGACGCATAGCCTTTCATCGCAGCCAACCGGGCCGGCTGAGTTCAAACGTTGAGCGACCGCTTTCCGGCAGGGCCGAGCGGAAGGTCGAACGGCTCCTCAGGGTCGATCGCCAGCCTTGGTGAATGACCGCTGATGGGCATCGAATCCAGCGCTCGTGTCGCGATGAGGTTCAGGAGTGGCGACCGGCTGCTCACAGCCTCAAGCCGATGCTTGGGATCAACCGCTGGGCCTCACAGCCTGGCGGCAGCGATCAAGTCCGCCAAACTGGTGTCAAGGGCCTGCGCGATCTGGGCGGCCAATACGAGCCCGACGTTCTGCCCCCCACGCTCGACGCTGCTTATGTACGAGCGGTCAATTCCCGCCTCGTGGGCTAGGGTTTCCTGAGATAGGCCAAGACTCAGCCGACGCTCTCGAACAGCTGCGCCGAACGCCAACAGTGTTGGCGTTTGGGCGTGACGTGGAGATTGGCGAGGCATCCACGGATGTTTTGCTATTGACGTCAATAGCACCACGGACGATCATCCACATTGTTCGGTGTGTGCACGAACTGATCGGGAGAACAAGCCCCCTCCGAATCTGTCGCGTGCGTTTCTGTCAACCCCGTCATCGGCCCTACCGCAACCCGCACTGCGGCATGGTCGTCCTGATTTACAGGAGGGTGCCCATCATGAAGAACCTACCCCCCGTCTTCTCCCGCATCCGAGATGCCCTGCGGCGGCGCGGCAGCTCGACTCAGGATGCGGAAGACATCGTCCAGGAAGCCTGGGTGCGGCTGGCCCGCTACGAGCGCGAGCAGGTCGTCGACAAACCCGAGGCCTTCCTGATGCAGACCGCGCTGAACCTGGCCATTGATGAGCACCGGGGCCGTGTCACCCACGGCGAGCAGGTCGTGCTCGAAGAGGTCATCCTGGTCGACGAGTCGCCGCCCGTTGAGGCCGTGGTGCTGGGGCGTGAACGCCTGGCACGGCTGCACTATTGCTTGGGGCGACTGACCGAAAGGAGCCGGGACATCTTCCTGGCCCACCGCCTGGACGGGCTGACCTACCGGGAGATCGCCGATCATCACGGCTTGAGCATCAGCACGGTGGAGAAGCACATCGCCAAGGCTACGATGCAACTCATCACCGGGATGCAGGACTGGCGAACGTGACTGGCGCAGAGGGGCGGGACGGGCAGGGCGACGAGCAAAACGAAGGGCGGGGGGCCGAGCCCGTCGTGACGCGAGAGATCGCGGCCGAGGCGGCCGTCTGGATCGCCCGTTTGCATGGGCCGGATCGATCCAACCACATGGAACGCGAATGCCGAGCCTGGCAGGCACGCTCGGCGGCGCACCGGCTGGCCTTCGAGCGCGGTACGGATCTGTGGATGGAGGCGGCGGGCGTCGACCGGGCCGCCGTGGCCCGGGCAGCGGCGGCCAGCAGGCCTGAGAGCCAAGGTGGGGAAGGGCAGGGCGCCAGCCTCGCGAATGCCGGCACGAGGGGATGGGCCTGGCCGCGCCCTTGGGCGCTCGCTCTGTCGCTCACAGCGACTGCCCTCGTGGTCGGTGTGCTGGGGCGCGACATCGACCGCTACGACACCGGCATCGGCGAGCAGCGCCTGGTGATCCTGAAGGATGGGACCCGGATGTCGCTGAACACCTCGACCCGGGTGAAGGTGGAACTCGACCAGACCCAGCGCCGCGTGCGCGTGGAAGGCGGAGAGGCATTCTTCGAGGTGGCCAAGGATGCGGGCCGGCCCTTTGTCGTGCAGGCGGCCGGGGCGGAAGTCACCGCCACCGGGACGGCCTTTGTGGTGCGGCTGACACCGTCTGTTGCCGGCGCGCGTGAGGCGCTCGACGTCACGCTGGTCGAGGGCAGGGTGGTGGTACGCGGCGCGAGCGCGGTCGGCGTACCGACAAAGTCTGCGGACGGCGTCGAGATGACGCCGGGCCAGCGTTTGCGAGTCACTCCCCGGCCGCGTGGCCAGGTGGCTGCGGCGCTGAAGCCGCAGGTCGACCGACCCCCCGTGGACCAGGTGCTGGCCTGGAAACGCGGCGAGGCGGTCTTCGACAACGCGTCGCTGCCGCAAGCGCTGGACGAGATGAACCGCTACAGCGCGACGCCCATCAGTGTGGCTGATGCGGGTGCGCTCGCAAGCCTACGGGTCAGCGGCGTATTCAGGACGGGTGACAACCTGGGCTTTGCGCGTGCATTGGCCAAGTTGCACGGCTTGCTGGTCCGAGAACTGCCCAATCGATTGGAACTGGTGCCGGCTTAGCGCCAGCGCAAGAGACCGGCACGTGGTGGCCGGCATGTGGTGATGCGATGGCTCAGCGGTGCTTCTGCTGAGACTTCCTGGTCTTTGCGTAGACCGCCGAGACAAGCATCAGCGGCCAGAAGCCCGCGCACATGGCGAACCACAGCAGCGAGTCTGAACCATCGTCATGCGGACTGATGGGCAGGCCGCCGAGCAGCTCGCGCCGCTGGCTGAATGCGACCGCCAGGACAAGCCCAACGGCGAGGTAGATGCTCATGAGTAGGTTGTCCATGCGTTCAGTCTAAGAGTGCGCCTCCCGCTAGGGAATGGCCTGACGCCCCCGCATTCAGGGCATGGGCAGGACGAAACGGTAGGACATCACGCATGGCGATGTCGACAGGCGACGCCGCCCGATGCAGGTAGGCAGGCGGCCCGCACCCGTGCCAGCGGATGGGGGCTTGATGCCTTCCTGCTGCGCATGAACGCGCCCCCTTGCCGAACAGGCCTGCGGCCAGATCGGCACCGCTGGCACCCGCCACGCCCGAAGCCGGGCCGCCTGGGATCTCAAGCCCTCTCGAACTTCAGCGGGTCCACAGCCAGGCGCTCACCAGGATCAAAGTGACCGAGGAGGCCACTGCGGCCGTCATCGCATGCGCCAGCCAGCGTTCCCAGCGTTCCCGGGCACTCTCGCGTTGACTGGCCTGGTATGCCAGGCGGTGCAGCGGTGCGATCAGCTCTTGCAAGGTCGGACGGATTTCGGCACCCATCGCCTTGCGCGCCGCTTCGTGGATCTCCACGACCTGCGTCTGCACCGACTTGCGCGTCATCTCGCGTGTGTGCTGTGCGACGTGGTTCATCGCCACGAGCTTTGCGTGCTCGGTGATGGCATGCATGTGAACATCGAACTCGCGGCGCTGGTTGCACAACTGTGTGTTCGCATCGATCAGCGATTTCCGGGTGTCTTGCAACAGGGGCACCAGGGCCTCGACCCGATTCACCACCGTGGCCATCTCGCCGAGCGACTCGACGAACAGCGCCTCGCGGCCGTTGAGCTGGGCCGTCATCGCGCGGCCCTCCGGGCAGGTTTCGGGAGTGCTGCGGAGATTTCGTTGAGAGTGGATCCGAGTGCCGAGTCGACAAGCGGCGCCTGCGCCTCTTCCAAGCTCAGCGCTGCGAAGCACGCATCGTGTTCCGTGATCGCCCATGAGGCCAGCCGGCGGGTGGCGAGCTTCTCGGCCAGGGTGAGCTTCTCGCCGATGTCGGGCGACTGGCGGATCAAGGCCTTGTAGTCGGTATCGTCGCTGGCCAGCGTGGCCAGGTCGGCTTGGGCGCCCCGGTGACCTCGAATGCGCGCGTAGATCTCGTTCGCTCGGAAGCGGCAGGCCGTGTTCACCGTCGCGAGCGGCCGTTCGGCCAGGAAGGCTTGCAGCAGGTAGAACGCATCCTCGACGCTGGCTGCAGGCTCCAGCATGTTGAACACGATCTTCACCCGCGAGGCCGGCACGCCCAGGCGCGACAGCGCGATCAAGGTCGCAATCGTGTCTTGCTGCTGCTTGGGCCCCGGCACGGTCGGCACGATGAAGCAGTCGAAGTCTTCATGGCTGCCCTGGTAGAGCTGCATCAGGTCCAGCAGCTCCTCCACGTTGCTGGCGCCGATGTCGACCACGGCGCTGTCGATGGTCTGCAGGTACTCCTGCAGCGCAGCGAACTGGCGGCCGCGCAGGGATTGCGCCGGGCTGCCGTGTCGGTCGCCACTGGGGCCGCCGTCAGCATTCACGCTTTCCACGACGATCAGCTCCGCGCCGGGAATGCGGGGCAGCAGCAGGTGACGGGCCACGGTGGTCTTGCCCACGTTGCCGGAGAAGTTGATGACAGCGATCTTCATGGTGGCTCCTTTGCACGGACGAGTGGGTTGGTGATCACCCCGAGCGCAAAGATCTCGGCCTCATCTTTGGCGCTGCAGGGAACGGACACGCCTGCACGGGGCAGGGATGCCGTCGTTGTCGCTCGCGCGACGGTCGGCTCTGAGGCATAGGCGGGTGAGGAGGCGCCGTGGGCGGCGAGGTGGGGCTGCAGCGAGGGGATCCGGGCCGGCGCGGCTTGTCGAATGGCTTCTCGTCGAACGGTGCTGACGCTGACGTGCATACCCGCAGCCGCCAGTGACCGGCAGATCGCCGCCAGGGTGTAGCCCTGCGCGCGAAGCTCGGCGATCGCGGCTTGGTACTGCCGTGCCTTGCGGGTGATGCGGCCAGGCGCCTCGGTCGGTGCCAGCGACATGACCGTCGCGGCGTTCAGTCCTGCGCCACTGCGGGGGCAGTCTCGGTTCACTCCCGGTGCACTGTCGTGCTGGTCTGCGTTCGCTCTGGAGTCACCGTCTGAGCCTGCGCTGATGATGTCGATTGGCATGAACCAATCTTCGGCATGAAATCGGCGAAAACGCGTGCTGAATTTTGCTAAAAATCAGCAACTTGGGGGCGCTAGATCCACCCCAAAAGAAGAGAAGGAATGACTGCAGGATAGGCTGGGCGCCAGCATTTGGAGTCCCGAAGCTCTGTCTGTATCGGCGGAGAGGGCACCCCCGCTCCTCGAAGCTAGTGATACTGCGCATCCGATGTGCACACGAGAATTGCCCAGCACCATGACGTTGCCTCCCGAACTGCAGCCGCCACAGCCTGTTCAAAAGCTGAGCTCGGAGTGGCCGATATGGGGCAAGTTGCAACGCAACGACGAGGGAGGCGTCTCAGCCATTCATTCGCTGATCGATCACATGCTCGACGTCGCAGCCTGTTTCATCGCCATGACGGAGTGCGAAGCAATCCGGCGCGCGCTAAACACGACCGCTGGCCGAGCACTGCAGGCGAGCGACCTGCAGCGCCTGGCCGTGCTGGTGCTACTGCACGACATCGGCAAGTGCTGCCCCGGCTTTCAGGCCAAGTACTGGCCCGAGAGCGTTGCGCGGAAATTGGGTTGGCCTGTGCACTCCGGACACGGTGCGGAGGGATGGACCCTTTTTGAATCCGACGATCCGCGTGCCCTTGTCGTCGTGCAAGGCCTGCCCTTGACCGCCATGAATGACTGGGGTGAGGCCGTCCTAACCTTGCTGCACGCCAGCATCAGCCATCACGGCAAGCCCGTGCAAGTCAAGCATAACAGCCAGGACTGGGCGCCGGTGTGGCAGGCTGGCCAGCTGATCTATGACCCGGCTGCCGCTGTGGCTCGGATCGGCCAGACTTGCCTGGATGTTTACCCGCTGGCCTTCAAGGTGGTAGACGCCGAATTGCCCGACAGCCCTGCCTTCACGCACATCTTCGCCGGCTTGGTGCAGTTGGCCGATTGGTTGGGATCTGACACTCGAGATGGTTTTTTCCCATATAGCCTGCCGGGTGAGAATCGCGCGCTGAGCGCGCCCGACCGGGCACGGTATGCGGTGCGGGTGATCGGCCTGGACGTGCTGGCCCAACGCCTGGCTGTGAACCAGCAGCCACCTAGCTTCTTCCAGGCTTTCGACCTGCCAGGCGCGCGGCCGATGCAGGCTGCCATGAGCGCAAAAGACCTTGGCCCGGTGGCCATCTTGGAAGCCGAAACCGGCAGTGGCAAGACCGAAGCCGCGCTCTGGCGCTTTCTGCACCTCTTTCAACGGGGCGAGGTGGACAGCCTCTATTTCGCTTTGCCCACCCGCGTGGCTGCTACCCAAATCCACCAGCGCGTGCGCGACTTTGCCAGCCGTGTCTGGCCTGCTGGCACACCCCTGGTGGTGCGAGCCCTGCCCGGCTATGAAGCGGCAGACGAAGCTCTGCCGCAGCGCCTGCCGGGCTATCGTGTACTGTGGTCCGACAGTCCGGGCGATGCACAGTCCGAGCGCCGCTGGGCTGTCGAATCTCCCAAGCGCTATCTGGCCGCCACCATCGCCGTGGGCACGGTGGATCAGGCTCTGTTGGCGGCCCTGCCGCTCAAGCATGCTCACCTGCGCCATGCCATGCTGGCCCGCAGCCTTTTGGTGGTAGACGAGGTCCACGCCTCGGACGCCTATATGACGGCTCTGCTGGAACAGCTGCTGCGTGCCCATGTGGCTTGCGGCGGTCAGGCCCTGCTCTTGTCCGCCACCCTGGGGGCGGTGGCGCGCAGCAAGTTTCTCAGCATCGGCACAGCCCGACGTTCAGCCGCACCGACGCTACTCGAAGCCCTGCGGCAACCCTATCCAGCCCTGAGCACCCAAGTGGGTGGATTTGCGCAAGTGCGCACCATCGAAGGCAATCCACGGCACAAGGAGGTCTCCTGGCACTTGCTTGATGAAATCGACCAGCCCGAGCGCATTGCCGCACGAGCCCTTGAAGCCGCCCAGCGTGGGGCGCGCGTGCTGGTGATACGCAATACCGTGCCTGCGGCGGTCGCCACCCTACGAGCGCTGGAAGCCCTGCTGGAAGCCCAAGACCTATCGGACGAACTGCTGTTCAAGGTGAATGGCATCGCCACTCTGCATCACAGCCGCTTCAGCCGCCAGGAGCGCCCACTGCTGGACGATCAAGTGCAGGCGCAAATGGGCAAGCAGCGCGTCTCGCCCGGCGGGCGCATTCTCATCGGCACGCAGACCCTGGAGCAAAGCCTGGACATTGATGCCGACCTGCTCATCACTGATCTGTGCCCCATGGACGTGCTATTGCAGCGCCTGGGACGGCTGCATCGCCACGCGCGTCCGTCCGCCGAGCAGCCCGGCGATGTACGCCCCATGGGCTTCGAGACGGCGCAGGCCTGGGTACTGACCCCGGCCGGGCATGACCTGACCCCTTTGCTGAAGCGCATGCAGCACGGCCTAGGGCCGCTGCGCAGCAAGGGCAAGTCCCTGGACGGGGTGTACCTGGACCTGCGCATCATCGAAGCCACCCGCCGTCTGATTGCCGCCCAGCCCAGTCGACAGATTCCGGCCGACAACCGCTTGCTGGTCGAGCAAGCCACCCACCCCGAGGGCCTCGATCTGATCAGCAAGGGGCTGGGCGAAGCCTGGCAACAGTTCGGCCAAGAGGTGGATGGCAGCACCGCTGCCAAGGCCAGTCTGGGCGGACTGCAAGCCCTTGCGTACACGCAAGGCTTCGGTGAGCATCCCTTCCCGGAGGCAGGCGAGCAGTTGGCCACCCGGCTGGGCGCTGCTGATCGGCTGCTGGTGTTTGGAGATCAAGGGCCGCCAGTCGGGCCCTTCGGCGTGCCCGTGCGGCAGCTGGCCGTGCGGCACCATCAGGTGCCACGCGGCCTGTCCCCTGATGCCGAAGCTACCGATGTAGGTCCTCTGGGCGAAGGGTCAGGCTTTGCCTTCAGTTGGGGAGATGCTCGTTTTCGCTACAGTCGTTTCGGGCTGGAGCGCTTGACAATAGCTGTAGAGGGAGGGGAGGGGCAATGACCCACACCAGCAGTCCATCGCAAGCGGGCTTGCACTATTCATTGTTGAACGAGCCGCTGATTAGCTACCGCCACGTGGCCGACAACGCCCGCATTCAAGCCAGCCTGCCCGAGCTGTTCGTGGCCATGGCAAGCGACCTGGTGCGGGACTTCCCCGCCTTGCGCGCCCACCAGCGCCACCCCTGGCACGCCTTCTTGTGCCAGCTCGCCGCCATTGCCCTGCATGCTGCAGGCCGCAAGACCGTGTTCGAGACCGCTGCCCAGTGGCGTTCAGCCCTGCTGGCCCTGACACCGGACGACCCGGACGGTGCGGCCTGGTGCCTGGTCACGCCGCCGGACCGGCCGGCCTTGCTGCAGGCGGCGGTGCCGGGGGGGAGTGTGGCGAGTTGGAAGTCGGTCTATCACGCAGCCGACGAACTCGACATACTTGTCACTTCAAAGAACCATGATCTGAAAGCTGCTCGTGCGAGTGCGGCAGACGCTCAGGACTGGTTGCTTGCACTGATCAGTCTGCAAACTCAGGAAGGCTTCTTGGGTGCGGGAAACTACGGCATCTCGCGCATGAACGGAGGCTTTGCCAGCCGGCCTGGCGTGGGTGTTGCCACAGTGGAAGGATGGGGACGGCGCTGGCTTCGAGATGTTGCAACGCTGCTTCACGCGCGGGACGACATCGCACAAGAACATGGCATGTCCACCGAGAATGGCCTGGCCCTGGTCTGGTTGCAAGCCTGGGATGGCAACAGCAGTTGCGCCTTTGGGCGACTCGATCCCCTCTACATTGAGCTGTGCCGCCGCGTGCGTTTGCAATGCCACGGCGCGGAGTTGCAGGCCTTAGGCGCCGGAACCAAGGCAGCCAGAATCGCCGCGAAAGACCTCAACGGCATGACAGGCGACGCCTGGACACCCATTGACATCGCCGAAGGCAAGGCACTCACCATCACCAGTGATGGCTTTGGCTACAAGCTGATGGCTGAACTGCTCTTTGGAGGGAAGTACAAAGCCGGTCGGGCACAGCATGTCGGTTGCGAGGGTGAAGGCACTCGGCTTGAACTCATTGCGCGCGGCGTTACGCGGGGGCAAGGCAAGACCGAGGGCTACCACGAGCGCCGCGTGCCCATCTCACCCAAGCTACGCCGCCTGCTGGGCGGTTCGCGCGACGTGGCTGCGCGCATCTCCGGCGAGCGCATCGCGGCCATTGCCGAGGTTCGCAAGCTCCTGTGGTTGTCCTTGATGACTCTGTTCAACAACGGACCCGTCGGCAAGGACGCGAGCGACAGCACCAAGAACAAAGCCAGCGACTTCGCCAAGCCTTTCGAGGCAGTCGAAGACGCGCGCTTCTTCGCCGATCTCACGGCGGAGGTCGAGGCCGACGATGCCAGCGCCGAGCGCCTGAGCTGGCTGATCGCCCTGACTGAGCGTGCGGAAAGACTGCTCCGCCACGCCTTCAACGCTGGCCCGCGCAGTGGCATGCAGCGCTACCGCGCCCAGGCCGCTGCGCTGAGCCGGTTTCACGGCGGCCTGAGATCACCCAAGAGTCCGCTGCCCTTGCTGGCACAGCACTACGCCACCCTCTCCACATCCCAGGACAACCAGGCATGAGCGAGCAAAACACTGCGGCGACTGCCGCCAAAGCAGGCCCCGATGCACCAGCTGAACCGGCCCAGCCTGGCGAGATGTTCTCCAAGCTGGCTGGCTGGATTGCTCATGCCCCGCCCGGTGACCGGGCCGCGCTGGCGCGCCTGCAAACCCAGGCACTCCAACCCCATGAGCTGGCCGCCCTCGCGCGAGGCCTGTTGCATGCGGGGCTCGAGCCCCACACCTGGCACGCCGAGACCTGGCCCCGCTGGGCCTTGATTGCGCAGGGCATGGCGCTCACCGGCCACAGCCCCGGCCGACTGGGCGAGCAACTGGCCGATGCAGGCGTGTCCGAGGCGCGCGTCACCAAATTGCTGACGGCGCGCGGTGACGCTTTTCGACAACTGCTGCCCCGCGTGCTGCGCCTGCTGGCAAGCAAGGGGGCGGCCCCGAACTGGCGAGAGCTGGGCAGCCTGGTACTGATCGAGAACGACCCAGCGCAGGTTCAAGCGGCTGAGGCACTGCGCTTGCGCATTGCCGGCCCCTATTTTTCAAAGTTGGCCCGCATCGCCGCCGCCTGAATCGACACCCAATCTCCGGAGGAACAAGATCATGATCAACCTGCCCCGCTTCATCCAGATCCACACCTTGCACACCTACCCTGGCGCGCTGCTCAACCGCGATGACGCCGGCCTGGCCAAGCGCCTGCCCTATGGCAACGCGATACGCACACGCATCTCCTCGCAGTGTTTGAAACGACATTGGCGGGTGGCTGAGGACCGATTTGCGCTGGCCGCCTTGGGTGTGCCCATGGCCGTGCGATCACGCCAGACGCTGGAACTGATCCGCAAGGAGTTGCTGGCCCAAGGTGTGGCCGAGAACTTGGCCCAGGCCTGCGCCGAGGGCCTGCGGTCGGCCGGCCTGCTAGACAAGCCCAAAGAGGCCAAGGGCAAGGAGGCGCTGGAGACCGGCCAGGCGGTGCTGCTGGGCCGTGCCGAGATCGACTACCTGGTCAAGCGCTGCGCCAATTTGGCCAGTGATTGCAGTGAGGAAAAAGACCTTAAGGCGGCAATCGCCGCTTTCCTAAAGGACGAGAAGAAGAATATCGAGGCCCTCAAGCATGGCAGTGGCCTCGAATCGGCCTTGTTCGGTCGCATGGTCACATCCGATGTGCTGGCCAACCGGGACGCGGCGGTTTATGTGGCCCATGCCTTCACTGTTCATGAAGCCCAGGTCGAGAACGACTACTTCACCGTGGTGGACGATCTGCAACGCGAGGCCGGCGAAACAGGCTCCGCCGGTATCTTCGACACCGAGCTGAGCTCGGGCCTGTATTACGGCTATGTGGTAGTGGATGTGCCCCAGCTGATCGCCAATCTGGAGGGCGAGGCAGCCGCCAATTGGGCCGCCCTGGGCGCCGACAAGCGCGAGCTCTCGGGTCGCGTAGTTCAGCACCTGCTGCACCTGATTGCCACCGTCAGCCCCGGTGCCAAGCGGGGTTCGACGGCCCCTTTTGAATGGGCCAAGTTTATGCTGGTTGAGGCCGGCGACTGGCAGCCGCGCAGCCTGGCGGGCACCTTCCAGAATGCCTTGCCGCTGACCGGGTCAGACCTTCGCGGGGCTGCCGTGCAGCGCCTGAGTGAGGAAATTGGCAAGCTCGACGACGCCTATGGCGCGCCGCTGGCCCGACGCTTTTTGGCGGTCGACGATGTGGCGGTTCCCGGTGCCTCGCGCCTGCCACTGGCGGCCCTGGGCGAGTGGGTGAAGACCGCCATCACACAGGCCGACGCGCCGCTCGAGAGCTGCTGATATGCCGCAACACCTGGCCCTGCGCCTGGCCTCCCCGCTGATCGCCTTTGGCGGCGAGACCATCGACAACCTGGGCGTCATCCAGCAGTTTCCAGCCCTGTCCATGCTTGCCGGCCTTCTGGCCAATGCTCTGGGCTGGGACCGCAGCGAGACGGCCGCCCACCAGCGCTTGCAGGATCGCCTGCGCATGGGCTGTCGCCTGGAAGCCCCCGGTTCCCGGCTGACAGACTTTCAAACCGCCCAGCTGGGTGCCAACGACCGGGGCTGGACGACCCGAGGCGAACCTGAGGAAAGACGCGGCGGCGTGGCCTCCTACAACAGCCCCCACCTGCGCTACCGCGACTACCACGCCGACCTATCCGCTCTGGTGCTGCTGCGCCTGGAGCCGGCTGAGGAGTCGCCCACCCTGGCCGAACTGGCCCAGGCGCTGGACCGGCCCCGGCGTCCGCTCTTTATCGGCCGCAAACCCTGCCTGCCCACCGGGCGGCTGGTGGCTGGGTGGGTGGAGGCAGACGATCTGGCGGGCGCGCTTCAACAATGGCCGGTGGCACCCGGCACCGATTCGGCGCAGCCGCTGCGCGTGCAGTGGCCCGACGGCGAAGGCCGCCTGCCCAAGGACAGGCGGTCCGATGTGTGCGACGAGCGCAACTGGCGCAGCGGCGTGCATGGCGGCTGGCGAGCCGTGCGCGAGGCTGAGTTGCACCTCAAGGAGGTGCAGGCATGAGCCTCCCTATCCAGCAATCCGGCAGTGCCGAGGCACCCGCGCTGCATTTGCTACGCACAAGACCTGACCCTCGTCACCTGGCGGCCTGGGCGGCTCATCACGGCCTGCTGCCGCGCAGCCAGGGCGATCTGGGCTATGCCCTGCATGGTCTGCTGGCGGCCGTGTTCGGCGAGGATGCCCCGCAACCCTTCGCTTATGACGCTGAGCAACAAGCCCTGCTGGCCTATACCTCGTTGAGCCCCGAGGCGCTGGCCCTTCATGTGGCGCTGGCAGAGGGCCCGGCGGCACAAGCACTCGGCCTGTGTGCCACGGCGGGCGATGCTGGCTACCAGCTGCGTGCTTTTCCCGGCAACTGGCCGGAGGGCCAGGTCTTGCGTTTTGAAGTGCGGGTGCGTCCCATCGTCCGCGAAGGCAAGACCGGGCGGGAGCGCGATGCCTTTCTGGCCGCTGCCGACCTAACGCCTGAGGCCGAGTTGGATCGTCAGTCGGTTTACGCGCAATGGCTCAAAGACCAGCTCGGTCCGCGCGAATCGGGGCCGCGAGAGCCCTGGCAAGGGGCGATGGAACTGCTGGAGGTGGAACTGCTGCGCTTTCAGCTGCTGGAGGTGTTGCGCCAAACCACCCGCACGAGCGCTGACGAGGGGCGCAAGCGCCGCGCGGTGGGCGGCCCCGATGCGGTGCTGCAAGGCAGGCTTCGTGTGATCGACAGCCGGGCCTTCGCTCATCTTCTTGCCCGAGGTGTCGGTCGCCACCGCGCCTTCGGCTTCGGCATGCTCTTGCTGCGCCCCGCACGCTGAGAGGCCGACGGTGCTGAAGGGACGGCTGGGCCTGGAGAAGGCGCGCATTCCGCATGCGGATCGCCACGGTCTGCTGTGGCTGGAGCGGGGCGAGCTGTGCGTGGTGGACGGTTGCCTGCATTTCGCGCGCGGTGCTGATTCGCTGACGCCCACCCTGGACCAGATTCCGCACCAGGCGGTGTCCATGATCCTGCTCGGCCCGGGCAGCAGCGTCACCCATGACGCCCTGCGGCTGCTGGCCAGGCACGGCACCTTGCTGGCCGCCGTGGGGCAAGACGGCGTGCGTTCCTATACCGCACCGCCCCTGATGCCTGACCGTTCGGATGTGGCGCGTCGCCAGGCTGAGCTGTGGGGCGCGCCGCGCCGCCGCATCAGCGTTGCGCGGCATATGTACGCCTTGCGCCTGGGCGAGATCCTGCCGCACCGTGACCTGGACACCCTGCGAGGCATTGAAGGCGCGCGGGTCAAAGCCATCTACCGCCTGATGGCCGACAAGCACGGCATCGAGTGGCGCGGCCGTCACTACGACCGCGCAAACCCCGAGGCGGCCGACCTGCCCAACCAAGCTCTCAACCACGCCGCCACCGCCGTGCAGGCCGCCGCCGCCATTGCCGTGCAGTCACTCGCCGCGCTGCCGCCGCTGGGCTTCATCCATGAAGACTCGGGTCAGTCCTTTGTGCTGGACATCGCCGATCTGTTTCGCGACAGCATCACTTTGCAGATCGCCTTCACCGCCGCCAAGCAGGCTGCGCAGTCGGATGACAGCGTGGATCGCCTCGTCAGGCGCGAAGCGGCCAAGGTTTTCCGCAAGCACCAGGTCATCAGCTCGATGATGGATCGCATCAAGCAGGTGCTGCGCATGGAAGAACATGGCAAGAGCCAGGAAGGGGCGGCCGATGGCGCTGGTGATGGTCACGACGCGTGATGTGGCCGACCGCTTTCGTGGCTTTCTGGCCTCAGTGATGCTGGAGGTGGCGCCCGGCGTCTTTGTTTCGCCCCGCATGAATCCCGGTGCTCGCGAGCGGGTCTGGGGCGTCATGCGCGACTGGCACGGCCAGGAACCGCGCGGCAGTCTTGTAATGGTCTGGCGCGACCTCAACGCCACGGGTGGTGTGGGCCTGGCCCAGCTCGGCAACCCGCCGCGCGAACTGGTCGAAGCCGACGGCATGTGGCTCACCCGCCGCAGCAAGCCCCCCAAAGCTCTTTAAAATCTCGCACGCGTTTCCCGGTTTTCTTAATCGCCCCAACAACTTACCTTGTAGAGGCTGCCCCGCGCGAGCGGGGATGGACCCCCCATCCTCCCACGGGTCTTGCTCTGGTGGGAGGCTGCCCCGCGCGAGCGGGGATGGACCCCAGCACCTGACGGAACGGGGCGGGCGTGCTGTGGCTGCCCCGCGCGAGCGGGGATGGACCCCAGCTGCCGCAGCTCGGCGAGGGTGCCGCGCTGGCTGCCCCGCGCGAGCGGGGATGGACCCTTCCCCAGGCGTTCGGCGGCGTGCGCAACGTCGGCTGCCCCGCGCGAGCGGGGATGGACCGCGCCGGGGCCGGGGCCGGCCTTCCGGCTCCACGGCTGCCCCGCGCGAGCGGGGATGGACCCTTGACGGCATACCGGCAGGCCCGCCCGGCCGAGGCTGCCCCGCGCGAGCGGGGATGGACCCACCGAGGCCGCCTGGAAGAGCGCCAACTACGCGGCTGCCCCGCGCGAGCGGGGATGGACCCTTTGCTGGGCTGGAATGGCGGCGCGGTATTCGGCTGCCCCGCGCGAGCGGGGATGGACCCTGATGTTGCGCAGCTTGGATGCCAGATCCACAGGCTGCCCCGCGCGAGCGGGGATGGACCCATGGGCGAGATCGCCGATGTGGTGCATCTGCTGGCTGCCCCGCGCGAGCGGGGATGGACCCAAGCGTTCCAAGGAGCAAGAGTCATGAAGGAAGGCTGCCCCGCGCGAGCGGGGATGGACCCCTGGGCGAGATCGCCGATGTGGTGCATCTGCTGGCTGCCCCGCGCGAGCGGGGATGGACCCAAGCGTTCCAAGGAGCAAGAGTCATGAAGGAAGGCTGCCCCGCGCGAGCGGGGATGGACCCCAATAGGCCTCGGGTTGCTTGGCGTCTATCGCGGCTGCCCCGCGCGAGCGGGGATGGACCCTGCCAAAGCCGCCCAAGCCGGTGACGGTCAAAGGCTGCCCCGCGCGAGCGGGGATGGACCCCTGCCCCGGAATTCTGAGACATGGCCAGAAAAGGCTGCCCCGCGCGAGCGGGGATGGACCCTCTCGGCGGTAACGATCGCCATGAACGGCGATGGCTGCCCCGCGCGAGCGGGGATGGACCCTTGAAGGGATAGAACAGCTCGCACTTGCAGGCGGCTGCCCCGCGCGAGCGGGGATGGACCCTTCACCCGCATAGTCTTGACGTTCGCGCTGCAGGCTGCCCCGCGCGAGCGGGGATGGACCCTGCAGGGCATTGATGACGGCACGATTCCCAATGGCTGCCCCGCGCGAGCGGGGATGGACCCCCAGGTGATGCCGTCCAGTGTGGTGTTGCTGAGGCTGCCCCGCGCGAGCGGGGATGGACCCATCACGCAGTCGAGCCTGCAGTGCCCCGAACCGGCTGCCCCGCGCGAGCGGGGATGGACCGTCGACACCGAAGATCTCTTGCGCGGCGCGCGTGGCTGCCCCGCGCGAGCGGGGATGGACCCCCAGGTGATGCCGTCCAGTGTGGTGTTGCGGAGGCTGCCCCGCGCGAGCGGGGATGGACCCAACACGCAGTCCAGCCTGCAGAGCCCCGACCCGGCTGCCCCGCGCGAGCGGGGATGGACCCTGGAAGCGCCGCATGGTCCACGCACAGGCCATGGCTGCCCCGCGCGAGCGGGGATGGACCCGAGTTCGCCACAAACGCGCAAGACGTTATCGCGGCTGCCCCGCGCGAGCGGGGATGGACCCGAAGGTGCCGCCGCAGGCAAGAGCCAGGCCGAGGCTGCCCCGCGCGAGCGGGGATGGACCCATGTCTCGCTTCACCGCCGCAGCGCTGCGCTTGGCTGCCCCGCGCGAGCGGGGATGGACCCGTCGACATAGTCGCTGCTGATGATGCGGGTGAGGCTGCCCCGCGCGAGCGGGGATGGACCCCCGACGTGGGTCGAGTGGCTGATGGGGTGGCCGGCTGCCCCGCGCGAGCGGGGATGGACCCATGAGCCTTCGTCATCTAGAGCGCCTGGTGGCGGCTGCCCCGCGCGAGCGGGGATGGACCCCACTGCGAGGGCCTGCGACATGGCTGAAGGATGGCTGCCCCGCGCGAGCGGGGATGGACCCTAAACGGCAGCACAAGGGAGCGGCCGCCCACTGGCTGCCCCGCGCGAGCGGGGATGGACCCTGTTCATAAGGATTGAATCATGGCAGCACGCAGGCTGCCCCGCGCGAGCGGGGATGGACCCGTCAAATCCGGCCAGGGTGCTTTGCTGGGTGTGGCTGCCCCGCGCGAGCGGGGATGGACCCCTCGAATCCATCGCTGCGGCTCGCGCAAACAAGGCTGCCCCGCGCGAGCGGGGATGGACCCTAACCACGGGGGCTCAATCATCGCGACCTCCTGGCTGCCCCGCGCGAGCGGGGATGGACCATCACACATCCACCTACTACCGCACGCTGGAGTGGCTGCCCCGCGCGAGCGGGGATGGACCCGTTTACTGGCGCACTCGCGCCATGGGCAAGCTGGCTGCCCCGCGCGAGCGGGGATGGACCCGAGGCGACGCAGCGCGACTCGCTCTGCATGTAGGCTGCCCCGCGCGAGCGGGGATGGACCCCACTGGCACCAAGCCCGGATCGCGCTGGTGAAGGCTGCCCCGCGCGAGCGGGGATGGACCCGGGATGCCGGTGAAAACCACCAGGCGCGCACCGGCTGCCCCGCGCGAGCGGGGATGGACCCATCCGAGAAAGCACCGCCCTGATGAGCGTCAAGGCTGCCCCGCGCGAGCGGGGATGGACCCTGTCACAGTTCACGAGCACAAGGCGCCGACAGGGCTGCCCCGCGCGAGCGGGGATGGACCGTACACGCTGGAGGTCCACACGGGCGCCGTCTTGGCTGCCCCGCGCGAGCGGGGATGGACCCTGCGGCAGCACGGCCTGGTTGTGCAGGCCAACGGCTGCCCCGCGCGAGCGGGGATGGACCCGTGGCGGCCTATGTGGCGCCCGAGCTGGAGTTGGCTGCCCCGCGCGAGCGGGGACGGACCCACCAGCAGCTCGCCGGCCAGGCTGTTCTGCCGTGCTGCCCCGTGCGAGCGGGGATGGATCGACGATGCCTTCGGAGGGCTGCTGGGGCGTGCGTCTTGGCTTTGACTCGGATTGGTCGGCCTGAAATGCATAGATCAGGCCGCCCTGAAGTCGATCACCTTCGCCCCGATGTGCAACTGGTCCAGGTAGTCCGCCCAAGTCTGCATCAACGACTTGCGCTTGGTCATGTACTCGGCGCGGTCATAGGCCGATCCCAGCGGCCCGGACTTGCCATGCGCCAGCTGCGCTTCGATCACGTCGGGGTCGATGCCGGCGATGTTCTCCACCATGATGGTGCGGGCCAGGGCCCGGAAGCCGTGTGCGGTCATCTCGTCCTTGCTGTAGCCCATGCCGCGCAGCGCGGCATTCACGGTGTTTTCGCTCATGGGTTTGTTGCCGGTGCGCAGGCTCTGGAACACATAGCGGCCGTGGCCGGTCAGAGGCTGGATCTCGCGCAGTGCGGCCACTGCTTGGGTGGCCAGCGGTACCAGATGTGGCCGGCCGTTGAGCTTGCCGGCCTTGGCGCGTTTCATGGCCTCAGAGGGGATGGTGATCATGGCGCCGTCAAGGTCGATCCAGGCCCACTCCAGCGAGCGAATGTTGCCGGGGCGCTGGAACAGCAGTGCCGATAGCAGCAGTGCCACCTTGGTGGTGGGTTGCCCTTGGTAGCTGGCCAAGGCCCGCATCAGCTCGCCGGCCTTGGCCGGGGTCAGCACGGCGGCCATGTGCTTGACGGTGTGGGTCTTGAAGGCGCCGACCAGATCGCGGGCTGGATTGTTCTCACATTTGCCGGTGTGGATGCCGTAGGTGAAAACTTGCCCGGCGAACTCGCGCAAGTCGCGCACAAGCTGGGTAGCGCCGCGTGCCTCGACCCGGCGCAGGGTGTCCAGAAGGACGGGTGCGGTGATGTCGCGCAGGGGCAGGGTGCCTATCCACGGAAACAGATCCTTTTCGCAGCAACGCAGGAACTGCGCGGCGTGGACCTTGCTCCATTCCGCGACCTTCTTCTCGTGGTACTCCTCGGTCACGGCCTTGAAGGTGATGGCCGAGGACACCCGATTGGCGATGATTTCGGCCCGGCGGGCCTGGACGGGGTTGACGCCGGTTCGCCGGACCTTGCGTGCATCGTCCCTGGCGTTTCGTGCGGCCTTCAGCGTCACCTCGGGATAGCTGCCGAGCGCCAGCCGGGATTCCTTTCCGTCGGGGTAGAACTTCCAGAACCAGCGCTTCGCGCCAGCTTGTGAGACTTCCAGATAGAGGCCGCCGCTGTCGGCCAGTCGGCGGCGCTTCAGCTCGGGAGGGCAGGTGGCGTTGCGGCAGTCAGCATCGGTCAGCATGGCAAGCTCCTGGGGCAGCGTGGCAAGCTGGGAGCAAAACCGGGGAACACTTACCCCGGTTTGTCCCGAAATTGCGATTTGTTCCCCGGTATGTTCCCCGGTTGAGGGTGGGTTGTAAAGAGACCCTGTGAACCGCAATGGCATGAAAAAAGCCTCTAAGTGATTGATTCACATAGAGGCTTGATCGCTTGCGGGACGCTCAGAAACGCCCTCTTGGTCCCTCCGGCGGGAATCGAACCCACATTTGCCGCTTAGGAGGCGGCCGTTCTATCCATTGAACTACGGAGAGGGAATGCTGACTTGCCGCGCGCATTCTATAGGTGAGCGTCAGTATCCCTAGCAACGCCGCCGTTCAAGATTTCGGTGCAACAAACTGCCTGCGCCGGTTCAAAACGCAGCTCGGACGTCGTACTGCAATGGTGCAAGCCTCCCGATTGTCGATCTTGACGCGGTGATGACGGGCCTGACGCACGGCGATGGCCGGGTGGAGATGATCGCCATGTTGCAGCCGCGTTCCGTTGCCACGCCGATCCTGCTGGCCTGAATCCCCTCCCGCCAGTGCGTATGCGTCGGCGTTCGGTCGCCATTCATGGTGTTGTGGAGCGCGCTGATTTGACAAAAGAATCGCATTGCCTGTGCTTGCGGCCTTGGTGGCTTCAATGTGTAAGCGGGCAATAACTGAGGATGCATCCATGCAAATCGGCACTCAAATCGTCAGCCTTGCTGCTGGCTGGGCCCTGGCTGCTGCTGCTACGGCCTCTACGGGCCAACTCGACACTTTTTCCGCCAGCAAATTCAACATCTTTGCAGGCGAGACGGTGGACTTCAGCGCCTCCTTCAGCATCGGCACAGACAGCTATTCCAATGGCGGTAGCAACACCACAGAGCCGCCGCCGGTGGAGGGGTACCAGGTCTGGGAAGTGAACTGGTATCAGACGTGGTCTGAGTCCGTCGCAGACGTCCAGCTTCAAGCCGCCGGAGCGTCTTTCGGCGGCGTGCCTGCCAGCTCTGGGAGCTGGTCCTTCTCATCGACGTTCGCCGATCCGGGAACCTACGTCGTTCAGTTGACGGGCGGCTGGACTACCCGTACGGACCACTACATCAGCACGGAGACGGCATCACGCAATTGCTACAACTTGGATCCCGAGGGAGGTGGAGGGCTTCAATGCGACTCTTGGCAATGGAGCTACTACGACAACACATATTCCTCGGATATCTCCAGCCAGTTCAGCCCGCTTTCGTTGACGATCGAGGTGGCGGCGCCGGTGCCTGAGCCGGCTACTGCGGCCATGCTGGCCTTGGGGCTGGTGGTACTAGCTTTCCGTGCTCGCAGTCAGGGCGGCTGACGCCGCCTGTTCGGCATCCAGGCCTGCAAGCGCAGGCCTTTTCAGTTCCGATTCCCATCCCTGCCGGTGCACTTGCCGCTGAACCTGAAGTACATGCCTTGGCTCGGCGCCTGCTATTCCCACTTCCACTGCCAGATCAGGTCCACCGCGCTCTCCTCACCGGCCTGGGCGCGCAGGGTGAAGCGGCGTGCAATGCGGTAGATCAGCTGCCAGCTGCCGGTGGTGGCGTTGAGGCTGCGCTCATAGCCGAGGTACCAGCGGCGTGAGATGTTCTTGCCCAGGCGCACGATGGTGCCGCGCGAGTCGTCCTCGCCCTGGCTCAGCGACAGCTCGTCCAGCCCCAGATTTTTGATCAGCTTGCCCGAGGTGCTTTCGCCCTCACCGCTGAGCAGGGCCAGCGCGGCGCGCTGCAGCAGGGCCGTGTCGGTGCGGCCCAGGCCATCGGGTGCGCGGCCTAGCAGCAACCAGGAGAGCTTGTCGGTGTCGCCCATATCGGGCTCCGAGAACAGCTTGATGCGCGGGTTCAGTGCCGTGCCGGTCAGCGTCACGCCGACCCGGACATCGGTGTTGGGGCGTACCGCCAGCACGTTCAGGCGCGGGTTGTCGACCACGCCCGCAAAAGTGATCTCGCCGCGCTCGATGTCCAGGCGCTGGCCATAGGCGTCATAGGTGCCGCCGAAGGTGCGCAGCACGCCGTTCAGCGTCGGCCCCGCGCCCTGGTGTGCCAGCTTCAGCTCACCGCGCAAGCGGGTGTCCAGGCCGCGTCCCTTGATGCGCAGCTGCCGACCCAGATCCAGGGCCAGCTGCAGATCGATCTTTGGCGCGCGCCCGCTGGCTCGCGTGCGCCCGGCTTCGGGCAGAGCGCGGTCGGGGCGCAGTACCTGCACATCGTCGTCGAGGCTGGGCGCATCGCCGCGGCTGAAATCGAACAGGCCTTCGTCGACCGTGAAGCGCCCATCGAGGCTGAAGGCGTCGCGATCGATCTTCAAGCTGGCCTGCCCGCTGGCGCTCAGGCGGCGGTCAACCCGGCTCAGCGCGGCAAAGCGTTCGGCCGTCATGTTCAGCGTGAGCTCGGGCTTGTCGCCGAGCAGGGCGCGGCCCTGGGCGCTGAGCTTGCCGTCGCCGCCGCGGGCGCTCAGGCGCTCCAAGATGGCGGTGCTGCCATCGAGCTTCAGCGAGAACTCGCCCTCGCGCACATCAACGCCCAGCAGCGGGTTGCGCAGCGCGATCTGCGCGCCATTGGCCTGGCCGATGATCTCCGGGGCACCGACCTTGCCGGCCAGCTGGACCCCGGCATTGAAGCTACCGCCCAGGCGCCAGCCCGTCGGCACCCAGCTGCCCCAGGTGCTTAGGTTTTCGACATTGGCCTGCAGCACGCCCTCCAGCGGCGCATCCGGCGCCGGCCACAGGGCTTGCGGCGAGGTGCGACTGGTGATGGCACCGCCCAGCACGCCCAGATTGCTGCCGGCCACCGCCTGGGTGAAGTGCCAGACGCCGCCGCTGGCCAGCAAGCCCAGGCGCAGCTCGCTCAGGCCCAGGGCCTGGACGCCACCGGCCTCGTCGGTCACGGTCAGGTCACCGCCAGCACGGCTGAGCGCGATGTCGACCTCGACCTGCGGCGCGCTGCGCACCCGCGCCCGCCCACCCATCACCAGCTTGCCACCCCAGCCGAACTCGGGCTGCCAGCGCGCCAGCAGCGGCGCCACCGCTAGGGGCTCCAGTTCGAGCTCGGCGCTCAGCTGCGGCTGCCCGCCAGCGTCACGGGCAGCCAGCCACTGAATCTGGCTCCAGCGCAGCCCGGCACCGGCCAGCTCGATGCGGCCCGGTGCCAGATCGGCCTGTTGCAGCGTGATCGATGTGCCCAGCTGCAGGCTCAGCTTGACGTCGCGCGCCGAGACCCAGTCGGGCTGCTCGCTGCGGGTGGGCCGCAGCAGCAGCCGGCTGGCCTGAACCTGCCAGTTGACCGGATCCTTCGCCTGCTGCCAGGCCAGCCAGGGCGAGGCCGAGAGCTGGCCGTTCAGCGCCAGCAGCAGGCTGCCACTGAGGCCCGCGGGGTCGGCGATGGTGGCGGCCCAGGCCGGTGTGGGTGTGTACCCCTGGCCGTCGAGCTTGAGTTGATGGCGCTCCCAGCTGCCCTGCAGATCGAGCTGGGCCTGGCTGAGCAGGCTGCCGTTGAGGCTGAGCTGCTTGAGCTGGGCCTGGGCGCGCAGCGGGGCGTCGATGCGGCTGTCGAGCTGCCAATCCAGGGTGGCGCCGTCCAGGCGCAGGCTGTCCAGCCCGGGCAGGTTCTTCAGCTGCAGCGCCTTGATGTCGAGCCGGCCGCTGGTGCTGCCGCCGCCGTCCTTGCCACCTTCCTTGCCGTTGATTGCTAGCGTGCCCTGCAGGCCGCCGCTGAGCTGGGCCTGCGGGGCCCACAGCGTCAGCAAGGGTGTCAGCGCCGCGAGTTTCGGTGCGGCGATCTCGGCGCGGCCCTGTGGCGCGGCGCCGCCCTGGGCGCTCAGACGCAGCCGGTTGTCGGCACTGCTGAGGTCCAGCTGCAGCTCGGGCTTGGCGCTGGCCTGATAGCTGATCTGGCCGTCCAGGCCTACGCCGGCCAGCAGGCTGGGCTGGAGCTGCAGCTTGGCGGTGCCCAGCGGCCAGGCATCGGCGCCCTGGCGCAGCTCGGCCTGCAGCGTGGCATCCATGCTGTGCTGGCCCCTGGCCCAGCCCGAGCCGGCCTCGCCCGCCCAGAGCAGGCGGGGATCGAAGTCCTGGGTGCTGGCGCTGAGCTTGGCGCTCCAGCCCTGCGCACCGCTGGCAGGCAAGACCTGGCCCTTGATATCCAGGCGCGAGGCGCCCGATTGCAGCAGGGCCTGCTGCAGCTCGATCTGGCGGCCGTCGCTATTCGCACGCAGCTGCAGCTCGACCGGCCGGCTCAGCTTGGCAGTCTGCTGCCAGTCGCCGCTGAGCCGCCCATCCAGGTTCAGGCTGGGCCGCTCGCCGAGCTGGCCCTTCAGGTCGACCCGACCACTCAGCCGCAGCGCGGGCAGCCGGGCATCGAGGGCGGCGCTGCGCAGTTCGCTGACACGGGCCTGCAGCTGCAGGCCCGTGCCCTGGGCGCTGAGCCGGCCGGCCGGCGCGCCGGCACTGCCCAGCTGGGCCTCCAGCACATCGACATTCAGGCTGCTGAGGTCCTGCAGGCCCTGCAGATGATCGGGGCGGGCCTGTAGATCGAGCTTGAGGCTGTGCACCGGCAGGCGCTGCTGGTCCCAGCGGCCGGCCGCCCCATTGCGCAGCTCGGCCAGCAGATGGGCCGGCTGGTCCCAGGCGCTGGCCTTGAGCCGCGCATGGCCGCTCAGCACGGTGCTCGGCAGGCCGCTGTGCAGGGCGGCAAGGTCGAATTTGTCGGCGTTCAGCTCGGCGGCCTGCAGCGGCCAGCGCGCGAACGGGCGCAGCGCGGCATTCAGCTGCAGCGCCTGGCCGGCGGTCTCGGCGCTGGCCAGCAGCGCCGGTGCGTCCAGCGGGCCCTTGAGCGAGGCCTGGGCCTGCCATTGCTCGCCGGAGCGCAGCAGGGCCTGCAAATCCAGATTCATCGCAGCGGTGGTCTGCACACTGGCCTGGCCGCTGAGCGAGAGCTTGTCCCAGGCCAGGTGCTGCAGCTCGATGCGATGGCGCTGGCCCTCTTTTTCGGAAAGCCAGACCCCGGCGCGCAGATCGCGCAAGGGCTGCGCGCCCAGCGGCGGTGCGTGCACCTCGTCCACGCGCAGCTCGGCTATTCGCACCGCCAGCGGCAGGGTCAGGTCTTGCGGCGCGGCGCTTGGCTCGGTCGAGGCCGGGCTGTCAGGCCAGCCCAACGTCAGGCGCCGCGCCTGCAGGCGCTTGATCTCGAGCCGGCCCCACAGCAGCGGTGTGCGCTCCCAGGCCAGGCTCAGGCCTTGCCAGCGCAGGTCCTGCAGCTCGATGCTGAAAGCGGGGCTCTGGTAGCGCAGCCGGCGCGCCGAGAAGTCGCCCAGCAGCGGCCCCTGCGGCGCCTCGATCTGCAGGCCTGGCGCTTGTTGCAGCAGCCATGCCGTACCGGTCTCGGTCTTGAGCCCCCAGTACAGCGCCAGCGCAGCGGCGGCAGCCAAGGTCGGCAGGGCCAGGCTGGTGGTCAGCAGCAGGCGGCTGCGCTTCTTGCGCGGCAGCGTGGTCGGTGCCGGCGTGCTTTGCTCTTCGCTCATAGCGCGATCCCGACGCTAAAGTGCAGCCGCCATTTGCGCAGCTCATGGCCGCGCGCGATGTCGATGCGCAGCGGCCCGACCGGGCTGCGCCAGCGCAGGCCGACGCCATAGCCCAGGGCCGGTTTCAAGTCGCCCCAGCGGTCGGCCGCATTGCCGGCGTCGATGAAGGCTGCGCCCCAGAGGCTGGGCATGGCTTCGCTGATCGGACGGGCGATCTCGGCGCTGGCCGCGAACAGCATCCGGCCGCCAACGCTCTGGTCGCCCTCGGTGGGGCCCAGGCTGCGGTAGGGGTAGCCGCGCACCGAGTCGTCGCCGCCGGCGCGGAACAGCAGCTTGTCGGGCACGCCGACGTCCTGCTTGACGAAGACCTGGCCCACTTCAAGCCGGGTGTTGGCGTACCAGGTCTGGCTGCTGAGCTTGAAGGGCCGGTACCAGGCGGTCTTCAGATTGACCCGGCCGAAGAAGCCGTTGGCGCCGATCGAGCTGTCGGCGCGACCCAGGCCCAGCTGCAGCGAGGCCGTGTGCCCCTCGGTGGGCAGCAGATTGTTGTCGACCCGCCGGCGTGTCCATTGGCCGTTGATCGACAGCGCGCCGGCGCTGACGCTCAGATCGTCGGCGCGCTCGTGCGAGCGCAGCAGCTCGATGTAGTAGAGCCGCTCATCGCGGGTGGTCTCGCGCAGCCGGCCGAGCCGGGCCGTCAGGCTGGTCTTGATCTCGCCTTCGCTGCGGTCTTCTTCCAGCGCGATCGAACCTAGATTGCGCTGCATATCGTTCTGCGGGTGCGAGGTCAGCTCCAGCGAGGCGGCGCGCAGATCGCGGCCCAGATCGAGCTTGCTGAGGCTGCGCATCGGCAGACCGAAAGGGATCAGGTGCAGGTGCTCGAGCGTGACGCGCTGGCCGGTGTTGGCGTTGTAGCCGATGCCGGTGGTGGCCTGCTGGCGCGGCGCCTCGCGCAGGCGCACCAGCACCGGCGTGGCCTCGGCCTGCTCGGCCTCGGGCTGGATATCGACGCTGGCGCCATCGAAGAGCTGGGTCTGCAGCAGCCGCTCCTGGAAGTCCAGCAGGCCGCGCTCGCTGTAGGGCTGGCCCGGGGTGAATCCGGCCAGGCGCCGCACGGTCTCCTCGTGCTGGTATTTGAGCCCCTCGATACGCAGCTCGCCGAGGCGAAACAGCGGGCCGCTGTCGAGCTGCAATTCCAGCTCGGCGCTGTTGGTCTCGGCATGTACGCGCGCGGCCGTGTGGGCCCAGCGTGCCAGCGGGTAGCCGCCGGCGCGAGCGGTGGCCAGGGCCTCGGTCTTGCCCGAGGACCAGCGGCTTTGCAGGAAATAGCGGCCCGGGTCGAGATTCCAGTCCTCGCGCAGCTGGGCCCGCAGGCGCTCGGCCAGCGCCTGGGCAGCCTCGCCCTGGGGCTCTTGCAGCGCGCCGGCAAAGCTCAGGTCGACCCGGGTCACCTCGGTGCGGGGGCCGGGCGTGACGGTCAGCCGCACGCGCTGCAGGCCGCGCTCGTCGGCTGCCAGGCGCTCGAAGCGGGCCTCGGCGTTGAAATAGCCCTCGGTCTCCAGCAGCGAGCGGGCCTGGGCCGGTGCGGCGGCGGCCAGGCGGTCGAGCTCGATACGGCTCAGACGCTCGTCCTCGCCGATGCGCTGAAAGCGCGCCAGATCCAGGTGCTCCTGCAAGAGCGGGCGCAGCGCCTCGGGCGCCTCGATCTCGAGCTCGTAAGCGATCTTCTGCGGGTCGGCCGCCGACGCGGCGGCCGGCTTGCCGCCATTGAACAGGCCGCTCAGGCTGGCACAGCCCGACAGCAGCAGACTCGCCAGTGCGATGCCTGTGCGCAGCGTGCCCCCCCTCATTTGCTCAGCAAACGCATGGCGCCTTCCAGCCCGGCCAGCGAGAGCGGGAACATGCGTTGATGCATGATCTGCTGGACCAGCGCGATGCTCTGGCGGTACTGCCAGACGCCTTGCGGCTCGGGATTGATCCAGGCGTACTTCGGGAAGGCATGGGTGAGCCGCTGCAGCCATTCGGCGCCGGGCTCCTCGTTGTTGTACTCGACGCTGCCACCGGCCTGCAGGATCTCGTAGGGGCTCATCGTCGCGTCGCCGATGAAGATCAGCTTGTAGTCCTTGTTGTACTTGCGGATGATGTCCCAGGTCGGGAACTTCTCGGCGAAGCGGCGGCGGTTGTTCTTCCAGACGAAGTCGTAGACGCAGTTGTGGAAGTAATAGAACTCCAGATGCTTGAACTCGGTCTTGGCAGCCGAGAACAGCTCCTCGACCCGGTGCACATGCTCGTCCATCGTGCCGCCGACATCCATCAAGAGCAGCACCTTCACCTTGTTGTGGCGCTCCGGAATCATGCGGATGTCCAGCATGCCGGCATTGGCCGCGGTCTTGTGGATGGTGTCGTTCAGGTCCAGCTCCAGATCCGAGCCCTCGCGGGCAAAGCGGCGCAGCCGGCGCAGCGCCACCTTGATATTGCGGGTGCCGAGCTCGAGGTTGTCGTCATAGTCCTTGTAGGCGCGCTGCTCCCAGACCTTGACGGCACTCTTGTTGCCGCCCTGGCCACCGATGCGTATGCCTTGCGGGTTGTAGCCGCTGTTGCCGAAGGGGCTGGTGCCGCCGGTGCCTATCCAGCGGTTGCCGCCCTCATGACGTTCCTTTTGCTCCTCAAAGCGCTTTTTGAGCGTCTCCATCAGCTCGTCCCAGCCCATCTTCTCGATGGCGGCCTTCTGCTCGGGCGTCAGTTCCAGCTCCAGATGCTTGCGCAGCCACTCCAGCGGCACCTCCTTCGTGAAGTCGGTCAGCAGCTCGACGCCCTTGAAATAAGCGGCGAAGGCGCGGTCGAATTTGTCGAACTGGGCCTCGTCCTTGATCAGCGTGGTGCGGGCCAGGTAGTAGAAGTCGTCTATCGTCGGCACGCCGTCGGCGCCGATCACCCCGGCCTTCAGTCCCTCCAGCAGGGTCAGGAACTCCTTGACCGAGACCGGCAGCTTGGCCGCGCGCAGGGTATAGAAGAACTTGATCAGCATGAGCTCGGGTGGGGCAGGGTGGGCTCTTGATTATCCACATCCGATGCTGCACCGCAGCCAAGCCTGGTATCCGCTAGCATCGCGCTGACAAGACCGCCGGATCGGAGCGCCATGGCCACCGAAGTAGAGAGCACCTTGCTGGCCCTGTACGAGGCCATCAGTGAGCAGGACGGCATCTGGCAGGGCCGCCATGGCGACTGTCTGCTGAGCAGCAGCTTCCAGCCCATCTACAGCTTCCCGCACCGCCGCCCGGTCGGCTACGAGGCCCTGGTGCGGGTGCAGGACGGGCAGGGGCGGCTGCTGTCGCCGGTCAGCCTGTTCGAGCGGGTCGGCAGCTTCGAGGAACAGGTGAGGCTGGACCGGCTGTGCCGCCTGCTGCATGTGCACAACTTCGTTGCCCAGCAGGCGCAGGACAGCTGGCTGTTCCTGAATGTGCATGCGGCAGTGTTCGTCAATGTCACCGAGCAGGCGGAGATGCTGGCGCGCGCGGTCGAGGTCGTGCACCAGCTGGGCCTGCCGATGCAGCGCCTGGTGTTCGAGGTGACCGAGGACGTGATGTCGCAGGATCACAAGTTCGAGCTGGCCGTTGAGCAGGCGCGCGCCACCGGCTGCCTGCTGGCGCTGGACGATTTCGGCGTCGGCCATTCCAACTTCGACCGCATCTGGCGCATCCGGCCCGAGATCGTCAAGCTCGACCGCAGCTTGCTGACCCGGGCGATGGACTCCAAGCGCATCGCCCGCGTGCTCAGCCAGATGGTGGCCCTGCTGCATGAATGCGGTGCCCTGGTGCTGCTGGAGGGTGTCGAGACCCAGGACGAGGCGCATCTGGCGCTGGACGCCGATGTCGACCTGGTACAGGGCTATGCCTTTGGCCATCCCTCACCGCAGCTGCTGAGCAAGGCCGTCAGCGGCGAGGTCGAGAGCGCCTGGGAGCTGTTTGACCAGCGCCATCTGCATCTGCGGCAGGCCGACGAGGAGCGGGTTGCGCCCTTCCGTACCGCGCTGGCCCTGGCCCTGCAGCCCTTGCAGCAGGGCCGGCCGCTGGCCGAGGCCTGCGCGGCCTTCTTGCGGCTGGAGCAGGCCCAGCTCTGCTATCTGCTGGACGAGCAGGGCCGCGAGCAGGGCGAGCGGGTCGCGCCCACGGGCCGGGTCGAGGTGGCCGATCCGCGCTATGCGCCGCTGGAGCGGGCCGGCGATGCCCGCTGGGCCCGCCGCCCTTATTTCCGCCGCGCCATCGCCTCGATCGGCGAGGTGCAGCTGACCCGCCCCTACCTCAGCCTGCATGGCGCCCGCATGTGCGTCACCGTCTCGGTGGCGTTCTGGCGCGACGGCCAGCTGCGGGTGCTGTGCGGCGATATCGACTGGGGTCTGGCCGAAGGCGATTGATCAGGCCTTCTTCGTGCGGCTCGGTGCCAGGTCGTGCTTGGCCAGCCAGCCGAAGAACTCGCCGTACCAGAGCTTGCTGTTGCGCGGCTTCAGGATCCAGTGGTTCTCGTCGGGGTACCAGAGCAGGCGCGCGTCGACGCCCTTGGCCTTCAGCGTGTTGTAGTAGGCCAGACCCTGGGCATCGGGCACGCGGTAGTCCAGCGCGCCATGGATCACCAGGGTCGGCGTGGCCATGTGCTTCGCGAAGGCGTGCGGGCTTTGCGAGGCCACCTTGGCGGCATCGTCCCAGTACCAGGCGCCGAGTTCCTTGGCATGCCAGGTGTAGGCATCGTCGGCGAACATGGCCTGCCAGTCGTAGCAGCCGGCGTGGCAGACATAGGCCTGGTAGCGGCCCGGTTTCACATGGCCGTTCATCCAGGCGACCATATAGCCGCCGTAGCTGCCGCCGGTGGCGAAGACGCGCTTCTTGTCGGCCCAGGGCTTTTTGAGTATCCAGTCGGTGCCGGCCTCGACGTCCTGCAGCTCCAACTCGCCCCAGCGCTGGGTGATCGAGTCGAGGAACTGGTAGCCAAAGCTCGAGGAGCCGTGATAGTTGACGCAGGCCAGCACATAACCCTGCGACGCGAAGACCTGATGGTTCCAGCGGAAGTGCCAGCTGTCGCCGAAGGCCGTGTGCGGGCCGCCGTGGATCAGGTGCATCACCGGGTATTTCTTCTTCGCATCGAAGCCGGGCGGGTAGACCAGCCACATCTGCACATCGTCGCCCTGGGCGCCCTTGTAGACCACCTCCTCGTGGCGGCAGAAGGTGTAGTCGGCCAGCAGCGTGTCGTTGAAGGACTCGATACGGCTGATGACCTGACCCCGGCCCTCCTCATCACCCTCGCTGACGACCACCGACAGGCGCGGCGGGTGCTGGACGCTGTCGTGCTGCACGACCAGGGTGCCGGCTTCCAGCGCGAAGGCCGTCGCGTTGCCGCCCTCGAAGAGCTTGAAGGCCTCGCAGGTCTTGACGTCGAAGCGCCAGAGATGGCGCCGGCCGCGCTCCTCGGCGCCGAACAGAACGCCCAGATCGTCCTCGTCCCAGCGCAGCGGCGCGGTGACCTCGTAGTCCCAGTGCTCCGACAGCACGGCCCAGTGGCCCTGCGTGTCCAGCACCGCCAGCTGCGAGGGCATGGTGTGCTTCTTGCCCTGGTGGCTGGCCAGGAAGGCCAGGTGCTGGCCGGCGTGGCTGTAGCGCGGTGCCTGCAGATCCCAGTCCTTGTCCTGCAGCAGCGTGCGGATCACGCCGCTCTTGAGTTCGACCTCGGCCAGCGCGTAGCGGTTGTCCAGGCGTTTCTCGGCGGCGGGGTCGAAGGCGAACACGATGCGCTTGCCGTCCGGTGCGATATCGAAGCAGTTGGCGTCGGGGTCGGCGCGGGTGAGTTCGATGTCCGTGCCCTCGAACAGGTCGCGGGTCTTGCCGGTGGCCACATCCATCACATGCAGATGCGCGACCCGGCCCATCGGCACATGATGGTCCCAGTAGCGGTAGACCGCCTCGCTGGTGACGTAGCCAGTCGCCTTGCGCTCCTTGAACTCCTTGTGCGCCTTGGCCTGGGCAGCCGCGCCCTTCAGCCCGGGCCAGACCCAGGAGATGAAGGCGATGCGCTTGCCGTCCGGAAACCACTTGAAGGCCTCGACGCCGGTGGCGACGCTGCCCACGCGCCGGGCCTCGCCGCCGTCTGGCGCGATCAGGTAGAGCTGGGCTTCCTCATCCTTGCTGCCTTGCTGCTCGCGGCGCGCGATGAAGGCAATCCGGTCGCCCTGCGGGCTCCACTGCGGCTGGCCGTCCTTGTCACCGGCACTGGTCAGTGCGCGCGGCGCCCCGCCCAGCGTCGACAGCAGCCACAGGCCGGACTGGGCCTTGTTGCTCTCCATCGAATAGCGGGTCACGGCGGCCACGGCCTGGGCGCCATCGGGCGACAGGCTGGGGGCACCGACACGCTCGATCTGCCACAGGGCGTCGACGTCGAAAGTCTTCTTGAGGGTTTTCTTCAGCGGGGTTTTGCGAGTTGCCATTGCAGATGGGTTTTGACGGTGGGCCATTCGGTCGCGGTGATGCTGTAGACGGCGGTGTCGCGCAGTGTGCCGTTGCTGGCGCGCATGTGCGAGCGCAGGATGCCGTCGAGCTGTGCGCCCAGACGCTCGATCGCGCGGCGGCTGGCCGTGTTGAAGCGGTGGGTGCGGAACTCGACCGCGATGCAGGCGAGCGTCTCGAAGGCGTGCGTCAGCAGCAGCAGCTTGCACTCGGTGTTCAGCGGGCTGCGCTGCACGCTGTTGCCATACCAGGTGGAGCCGATTTCGACGCGGCGGTTCGCGTTGTCGATATTCATGAAGGTGGTCATGCCGACGATGCGCTGGTCGGCATCGAAGACCGTGAAGGGCAGCATGCTCTGCTTGGTTTGCAGATCAAGCCGGCGCCGGATCTCGGCGGCCATGCCTTCGGGTGTCGGGATCGCGGTGTACCAGAGCTGCCAGAGCTCGCCTTCGCGCACGGCGGCCTGCAGGCCGGCCTCGTGCTCGGGGGCCAGCGGTGCCAGCGTGGCGTGGCGGCCGCTCAGCGTGACCGGTGTGCAGATGGCCGTCGTGTCAGTGCTTGCCATTCAGCCTCTCAGCATCAGTTTGCGCGCCAGCCAGCGGCCGAGGCCGCAGCCCACAAGGATCAGCGCCAGGCCGATCAGCTCGGGAACCCCCCAGGCGGTGCTGGCGATGAAGTCGTAGCCCAGCCAGCGGCCGAGCTGCCAGCCGGCCAGCGCGCCGAGCACGAAGCCGATGGCGTCGGCCAGCCCCTGCCGGAAGGCCTTGCCCAGGTCTTGGCTGCTCATCGGTTGTTGCGCTGCATGAAGACCAGCTTCTCAAACAGGGTCAGGTCTTGCTCGTTCTTCAGCAAGGCGCCCACCAGCGGCGGGATCAGCACCTTGTCATCGCCGCTCTTCAGCGCCTCGGTCGGGATGTCCTCGGCCACCAGCAGCTTCAGCCAGTCCAGCAGCTCGCTGGTCGAGGGTTTTTTCTTCAGGCCGGGCAGATTGCGCACGTCGAAGAAGGTCTTCATCGCGGCGGCCAGCATCTCGGACTTGATGTCGGGGAAGTGCACGTCGACGATCTTCTGCATCGTCGGCGCATCAGGGAACTTGATGTAGTGGAAGAAGCAGCGGCGCAGAAAAGCGTCGGGCAACTCCTTCTCGTTGTTGGAGGTGATGAAGACCAGCGGGCGATGCTTGGCCTTGATCAGCTGGCGCGTCTCGTAGCAGTAGAACTCCATGCGGTCGAGTTCGCGCAGCAGATCGTTGGGGAACTCGATATCGGCCTTGTCGATCTCGTCGATCAGCAAGGCCACCGGCGCATCGGCCTCGAAGGCCTGCCACAGCACGCCCTTGACGATGTAGTTCTCGATATTGCGGACCTTGTCCGTGCCCTCGATGCCGGAGAGCTGGCTGTCACGCAGCCGGCTCACCGCGTCATACTCATACAGGCCCTGCTGGGCCTTGGTCGTGCTCTTCACATGCCACTGCAGCAGCGGCAGGTTCAGGGCCTGGGCGACTTCCTCGGCCAGCATGGTCTTGCCGGTGCCGGGTTCGCCCTTGACGAGCAGGGGACGCTGCAGCGTGATGGCGGCATTGACCGCCAGCATCAGGTCGGCGGTGGCGACGTATTGGTCCGAGCCTTGAAACTTCATGGTGTAGATCAACGACAGATGGGCTGCGGGCCAGTATACGGGCCCCCTATAATCGCGCCCGGTGTCAGATCCAGACCCAGCACTACAACACTCGGGACCATGAAAAAACTGCTGCAGATTTCGCTCGCTTTGGCCGCTACCGTCGGAGCCCTGACCTCGGTGCAGGCGCAGGATGTGGCCGCCGGGCAGAAGAAGGTGGCCATGTGCATCGGCTGCCATGGCATCCCGGGCTATCAGTCCAGCTTCCCCGAGGTATACAAGGTGCCGATGATCTCGGGCCAGGGCGCCAAGTACATCGCCGCCTCGCTGAGCGCCTATGCCAAGGGCGAGCGCAAGCACCCGACGATGCGCGGCATCGCGCTGAGCCTCACGGAGCAGGACATCGCCGACATCTCGGCCTATTACGAGCAGCATGGCAAGAGCACGACGACCGTGCCCGAGGCGGCCGTGCCGGCGAGCGCCCAGGTCACCGAGCTGCTGAACAAGGGCGCCTGCGCTTCCTGCCACGGTGCGAACTTCAGCAAGCCGATCGACGGCAGCTACCCCAAGATCGCCGGCCAGCACGCCGACTATCTGTATGCCGCGCTGAAGTCCTACCAGGTCGAGGGCAATGCCGTCGTGGGCCGTGGCAACGCCATCATGGCCGGCCAGGTCAAGCAGTTCAGCCATGCCGAGCTGAAGGCCATGTCCAAGTACCTGGCCTCGCTGCCGGGTGAACTGAAGGTCGTGCCGCAGCCCAAGCTGCGCTGAAGCCTATTTGTTTGATATTCATCAAGCCGCCTCTTGTAGGCGGCTTTTTTATGCCTGTTCGCCGCATGCAGGGGCGCGGTGCGCACGATACTGAGGCTTGTTGCTTTCGCATACGGCTGCGTCATGCTCAAGAAGATCCCGGTCCAGCAGGTAGAACTCGGCATGTTCATCCAGTCGCTGGAGGGGTCCTGGCTCTCCCACCCGTTCTGGAAGACCAAGTTCGTGCTCAATGAGCCGGCCGAATTGGCGGCTTTGCGCGGCAGCGGGGTGCCGGAGGTTTGGATCGATCTCTCCAAGGGGCTGGCGCCGGCTGCGGTCGCGCCTGTCGCGCTCGCGCCCGCCGCTGTGGCGGCCGTCGCCACTGCGCCCCAGCCCGTGCCGAGCCCGCTGCCGGCCCCCGCGCCCGTCAGCCTTGGCGAAGAGCTCGCGCGCGCCGGCGAGTTGGTGAATCGGTCCCGCCAGGCGGTGATGGACCTGTTCGGCGAGGCGCGCATGGGTCGTGCCATCGATGCCGAGCAATGCCTGCCCCTGGTCGAGGACGTGACCGCCTCGGTGGAGCGCAACCCCTCGGCCCTGATCAGCCTGGCGCGGCTCAAGACCAAGGACAACTACACCTATATGCACTCGGTGGCGGTGTGCGCGCTGATGGTGGCGCTGGCGCGCCAGCTCGGCCTGTCGACCCAGACCGTCCGCGAGGCCGGCCTGGCCGGGCTCTTGCACGATGTCGGCAAGATGATGATGCCGCTGGAGGTGCTGAACAAGCCTGGCCAGCTCAGCGATGCCGAGTTCTCGACCATGCGCACCCACCCGGTGCAGGGCTACCAGGCCCTGAAGGCCGGCGGCGCGGTGCCGCAGTCGACGCTGGACGTCTGCCTGCACCACCACGAGAAGATGGACGGCAGCGGCTATCCCGAGAAGCTGGTCGGCGAGCAGATCAGCCTGATGGCGCGCATGGGGGCGGTCTGCGATGTCTATGACGCGATCACCTCCAACCGCCCCTACAAGACCGCCTGGGACCCGGCCGGCTCGATCCAGCGCATGGCGCAGTGGCAGGGGCATTTCGACCCGGCGGTGTTCCAGGCCTTCGTCAAAAGCATAGGCATCTTCCCGGTCGGCACGCTGGTCAAGCTGCATTCGGGAAGGCTGGCGGTGGTCATCGAGCAGAACCCGGCCAAGCTGGTGGCGCCCGTTGTGCGGGTGTTCTTCTCGACCAAGTCCAAGCTGCCCATCCCGGTGCAGCTGCTGGACCTGGCTGCACCCGGCTGCAGCGACAAGATCCTGGGCCGCGAACTGGCCCAGGACTGGGGCTTCACCCATCTGGCCGAGCTCTGGGCCAAGCCCGCTGTGCGCGGCTGATCCGGGCTAGCCCCATCAGGTGAATCCCAGGGGCGGCGCGCTGCCGCGCCTGCCTACACTCGCGCCACCGTACGTTCACAGTTGGGAGTTCCCGAATGAAGAGAAAGCCGTTTTTGCTGCTGGGCCTGGTCACCGCCGCCTGTGCACTGAGCGTGCAGGCGCAAACCCTGCGCTGGGCCAGTCAGGGTGATCCCCAGACCATGGACCCCCACTCTCAGAACGAGAGCATGACCAATATGATGAACGGTCAGGTCTACGAGAGGCTGACCAAGCGCGATGCCAAGCTCAATATCGTGCCGGGCCTGGCATCCGAGTGGAGCCAGCCCTCGCCGCTGGTCTGGCGCTTCAAGCTGCGCCCGGGCATCAAGTTCCACGACGGCTCGCCGCTGACCGCCGATGACGTGGTGTATTCGATCAACCGCGCCAAGGAGCCGACCTCGCAGATCGCCGTCTATGCGGCCGCCGTCGGCACGCCGAAGAAGATCGACGACCTGACCGTCGAGTTCCAGCTGCAGACCTTCAACCCGATCTTTCTGCAGCATCTGGACACGCTGTGGATCATGAGCAAGAGCTGGAGCGAGCAGCACAAGGTGACCCGCCCGCTGGACTTCAAGAACAAGGAAGAGGCCTTCACGAGCCGCAACGCCAATGGCACCGGGCCCTATATGCTGGTGACCCGCGAGCCCAGCGTGAAGACCGTCTACAAGCGCAACCCGAACTGGTGGGGCAAGTTCGACGGCAATGTGCAGGACATCGTGTTCACGCCGATCGGCAATGACGCGACCCGCCTGGCCGCTCTGGTGTCCGGCGAGATCGACTTCGTGCTGGACCCGGCGCCGCGCGATGTGCCGCGGCTGCGCAACACCCAGGGCGTGAAGATCGTCGACGGGCCGGAGAACCGGCTGGTGATGCTGGGCATGGACCAGGCGCGCGACAAGTTGCTCTACGGCGCCGTGCCGGGCGACAAGAATCCGTTCAAGGACCAACGCGTGCGCAAGGCGCTGTACCAGGCCATCGATGTCGAAACGATGCGCACCAAGCTGATGAACGGCCTGTCGGTGCCCACCGGCGGGCTGACGCCCTCGCCGCTGGGTTCCTACAACGACCCGGCCATCGAGACCCGCTACCCCTTCGACATCGCCGCCGCCCGCAAGCTGATGGCCGACGCCGGCTATGCCGACGGCTTCGAAGTCACCTTGGACTGCCCCAACAACCGCTATATCAACGACGAGGAGATCTGCCTGGCCGTGGCCACGATGTGGGCGCAGCTGAAGGTCAAGGTCAAGGTCAATGCGATGCCGCGCGTGACCTTCTTCCCCAAGGTCGAGAAGCTCGACACCAGCGTCTATCTGTACGGCTGGGGCGGCGCCATCACCGATGCCGAGACCATGATGACCCCGGTGCTGCGCAACCGCGGCGAGAAGGGCGTGGGGGCCTACAACTACGGCAACTTCAAGAACGACAAGTTTGACCAACTGGCCGCGCAGAGCAGTGTCGAGGCCGATGCCAAGAAGCGGGAACAGCTGATCAAGGCCGCGCTGATGGAGGTCAAGGAGCAGGTCAATGTGATCCCGTTGCACCGCCAGGTCATCCCCTGGGCCGCGCGCAACAATATCAATGTGGTGCACCGCGCCGACAACTGGTTCGAGACGGCCTGGGTCACTGTCAATCCGAAGTAAGAGGATCCGAACAGATCGACAAAACGGCCTGCGGGCCGTTTTTTATTGGCCGCACTTTCCGGCGCTGATGCGGCATTTGTCCCGGTGCGCCCTGGCCATACTCGCCGCATCTTCCTGCCCGAGTTGTCGTTTGCCATGCGCTTGCCCTCTATTGCCGCCCGCTCGCTGAGCCTGATGGCCGCCCTGTGTCTGCTTGCCTGCGGCGGCGGCGGGGGGGCGGACGGCGACAGCGGCACGACGCCGGCTGCCGATCTGGTGCTCAGCGGCGTGGCCGCCGTCGGCGCGCCGCTGGGCGGCGCACGCATCAGCGTGGTCGATGCCAAGGGTGCCAGCGTCGGCTCGGCCGTGGCCCACCCGGTCGAGGGCACCTACCGCCTGACGCTGTCGACCCAGAGCCCGGCGATGCCGCTGCTGCTGCAGGCGCGCGGCATGGACGCGGCCGGCCAGCCGCAGGTGCTGCACGGCACCGTGCAGACCGCTGCCGCGACGATGACGGCCCAGCTGACCCCGCTGAGCGACGCCGCCGTGGCGCTGGCCCTGGGTACCGACCCGCGGCCGGTGTTTGCCAAGGCCGCCGACAACGCGGCCCTGCTGGCCAGCCTGGGCAAGGCCAGCGCCGCCGCCGATTTCCTGAAGACCATCGTCAAGACCCAGCTGACCGAACTGAAGATCAGCGATGCGGCCGCCCTGAACCTGCTGGGCGATGCCGGCTTCGCGGCCGTCAAGAGCAATAGCCAGGATCTGCTGATCGAGAGCCTGCGCATCGGCCTGGTCACGAACAGCAAGGGCGTCGAGCAACTGCAGCTGGGCAACAAGCTGTTGATCAATCAGCCGGTCGAGGTGCTGGTGGATCTGGCCACGGCCAAGACCGAGCTGGCCAAGAGCGCCGATGCGGCGCCGGCCAATGCGATCAGCTCCACCTTGAAGGCCACCACCGGCGCCGCCAAGGTGCTGCCCGAGCTGGCCACGCTGGACGAGCTGGGCGCGGCGCTGAACAAGCTGATCGCCCAGGGCGCCAGCGCCGCCACCTTTGCCGCCTCTGAGCTGCTGGTCGGCTATGAGGGCCACAACGGCCGCACGCTCGCCGAGCTCTCGGCGCTGCTGGCCGGCTATGCGCAGAAGAACTGGCAGTTCGGCCGCTTCCAGCTCAGCGGCTGTGCCGACGATGTGGCGGTGACGGCCGGCTGCAACCGCGTGCTGGTGGCCGCGCCGATCAGCGACAGCAGCGGCAGCACGGTCGCGCTGTTCAGCGATGCGCTGAGCCTCACCAAGCCCAAGTGGCTGCTTAAGGGCAATGGCAAGAAGCTGGAGTTCGGCCTGCTGCCGGTCTCCTGGCTTGGCCTGGAGGCCAGCGGCGCGCTGTCCGGCGTCGTCGCGCCGGCCAGCAATCCCGGCCTGGGCGTGCAACTGCTGCTGCAGGCGCAGGACAGTGCCGGCACGGCGCTGCTTGACAAGGCCACGGTGCAGACCCCCGGCGGCTTCAGCATCCCGCTGGCCTATTGCGGCCAGCGCTGGCTTTGCATCAGCGCGGCCGCCGGCGCGACCTCGGCCGTGGCCAGCGGCGCGCTTTCCGACACCTTGCTGCAACCCACCAGCCTGGGCTGGTTGGGTGGCGCCGACACCTTGCGCGCCGCCCGCTACCTGGCCAGCTACACGCTGGCCGGCACGGCCGAAACCCGCAACAGCTGGCTGCGCGCCGAGCTGCCTGCCAGCGTGCCGGCCGCCGCTCGCCACCCGGCCCTGGACGGCGTCAGTGCGAGTGCCCCGCTGAGCGCCGCCGCCCTGGCCAGCGGCCTGACGCTGAACTGGTCGAGCTGGGCCAGTGCCAATCCCGATCTGCGGCTGAGCAACGTGCGGGCGGTGATCCGCTACAGCGCCAGCGTGACGATCAGCGACTTCACGCCCGCCTTCCCGCCGGCCAGCACGCTGAGCCTGCCGGCGCTGTCGGCCCAGGCCGGCCAGACGCCGCTGGCCTACGAACTCTGGCTGACGGCCCAGGACGGCGCGGGGCGGCGGCTGGTGACGCGGTACACGCTGCAGCCCTGAACTGCCTGCGCAGCCCACCACTCCTAGGGATGGGCCAGGGCAGGGGTCGCACCTAGCCTGACTTCCGACACGGCCGAGCCTTTGGCGACCGCCAAGGCCCTAGCGCCTGTCAGTCAGCAATGGAGGTGCAGCATGCCCACCCGTCAACTCATGGTTACGCAGATCAAGTGCCTGGATGACACCAGCGAGGGCGGCAGCGATGCGCCTTATCTGATGGTTTTCATGGGGCATCGCAATGTGCCCGGCGGCAAGCTGATCCGCGTGCGCGATCCCGACTGGGATGGCGCCTTCCTCGCCGGCAAGACGATGAATATGCGACAGATCGTCAACGAGGCCGAAGCCGGCGGCGCCTTTGTGTTCGCCTGGCTGCTGGAAGAGGACTTTGACCCCGACCTCGGCAGCGGCGGCGTCCTGCAGCTGATGATGCAGTCGGTCTGGAACATCTACGGTGGCAGTGCCTGGGCCAATCTGAACAGCGATCAGCTGCGCTCCATCGTCCGACCGAAGCTGACCGATCTGCTCAAGAGCACGCTGTCGAACGATGAGTACCTGGGCTCGCACAGCTTCGTCGTGCCCCTGGTGACCACCGAGACCTCGCTGTCCCCGCTGAGCTACAGCGGCGATGGCGGCAGCTACAAGATCACCTTCACGGTGCGTATCAAGGGGGGCTGAGCCCGCTTGGCGGAGGCTGTGAGATTCGAACTCACGGACGGTTGCCCGTCGACAGTTTTCAAGACTGTTGGGTTAAACCACTCCCCCAAGCCTCCGGTTTCTGCCTTGCGCAGAGCGCGCATTCTAGCCGCTATGCAAGGCCCGGCTTCTGGGCCTGCGCGCAGTCCACCTGGATGATCTCCAGCACGCGGCCGGTCTCGACCCGGGCGGCCGTCAGGCGGCCGCCCCAGACGCAGCCGGTGTCCAGCGCCAGCAGGTCGGGGCGCTGCAGCAGGCCCAGGGTCGACCAGTGGCCGAAGGCGATGGGTGTGCCGGCGCTGCGCCGGCCGGGCACATCGAACCAGGGCAGGAAGCCCTCGGGCGCGCCGTCGGCGTCCTTGGTCTTCAGGTCCAGGCGCCCCTGGGCATCGCAAAAGCGCAGCCGGGTCAGCACATTGATGATGAATCGCCATCGGGCGATGCCGGCCAGGGACTCGTCCCAGCTCAGCGGCTCATTGCCATACATCTGTTGCAGAAAGTCCTGCAGATCGGGCCCGCACAGCAGCGCCTCGACCTCGCTGGCCAGGGCCAGCGTCTGCAGCGTGTCCCATTGCGGCACGACGCCGGCATGCACCATCAGCCAGCCCAGCTCGTGCCGGGCCAGGCGCTGCTGGCGCAGCCAGTCCAGCAGGGCCTCGCGGTCGGGGGCGTCGAGGATTTCGTTCAGCGTGTCGCTGCGGTGCGGCTTGCGGGTGCCGGCGGCGGCGGCCAGCAGGTGCAGGTCGTGGTTGCCCAGCAGGCAGCGGGCCGCGTCGCCCAGGCCTTGCAGGCGGCGCAGGGTGGCCAGCGAGGCCGGGCCGCGGTTGACGAGGTCGCCCAGCAGATAGAGCCGGTCGCGCGAGGGCGAGAAGTCGAGTTTGGCGAGCAGGTGCTCCAGCGCGTCGCAGCAGCCTTGCAGATCACCGATCAGATAGTTCATACCGGGATTGTGCGGTGGGTTTGTGTCATGGCCTTCTGCTACGCTTGCGCCCCCGAAAGAACCGATGCGCGACCGGGTTTACCCGAGGCTCGCGCTGCCAATGGATACCGCCCTAGTCATTTTTCTGATTCTGCTCAACGGCCTTTTCGCGATGTCGGAAATGGCGCTCACCGCCGCCCGCAAGGCCCGGCTGCAGGTGATGGTGGAAGGCGGGGAGTCCGGTGCCCAGGCGGCGATGGACCTGCACGAGAACCCGACCAAGTTTCTGTCCACGGTGCAGATAGGCATCACCTCGATCGGCGTGCTCAACGGCATCGTCGGCGAGGCCGCGTTCGCCGGCCCGCTGGCGCTGTGGCTGGGCTCGCTGGGCCTGGCCCAGCACATCGCGCAGTACACGGCCACCGGCCTGGTCGTCGTGATACTGACCGTGGCCACCATCATCTTCGGTGAGCTGGTGCCCAAGCGCCTGGGCCAGATGTTTCCGGAGACGGTGGCTCGCCTGGTGGCGCCGCCGATGGATTTTCTATCCCTGGTGGCACGACCGCTAGTTGTGTTTCTGAGCTTTGCGACCAATGCGGTGCTGGGCCTGCTGGGCCTGCGCGGCAGGGCGCAGCGCGGCGTCACCGAAGAAGAGATCGCGGCCAGCCTGGAAGAGGGACTGGACGCCGGCGTGATCGAGGAGCAGGAGCACCAGATGGTGCGCAATGTGTTCCGGCTCGATGAGCGCCAGGTCGGCTCGATGATGATTCCGCGCGCCGAGATCGCCTGGCTCAATATCCATGACGAGGCGCCGCAGGTGCTGGCCATCCTGCAAGCCCATGGCTACAGTCGCTACCCGGTCTGCCGCGAAGGGCTCAATGATGTGATCGGCGTGGTCTCGGCCCAGACCCTGCTGCAGCGCGCGCTGTCCGGCCAGCCACTGAATCTGGGTGACGATCTTGAGGCGCCGATCTTTGTGCCCGAGACCTTGTCGGGCATGGAGCTGCTGGACCATTTCCGCGGCTCGGATGCGCAGCTGGTCTTCGTCGTCGACGAGTACGGCGAGGTCCAGGGCGTGATCTCGGTGCGTGATGTGTTGGAAGCGATCGCGGGCGAGTTTTCGGCGCCCAGCGATGGTGATGCCTGGGCGGTGCAACGCGAGGACGGGAGCTGGCTGATGGACGGCCTGATTCCCAGCCCCGAGCTGAAGGACCGCCTGGACCTGAAGGAACTGCCCGAAGAGGATCGTGGGCGCTACAACACCCTGGCCGGCATGATCATGCTGCTCTTGGGGCGTTTGCCGCGCACGGCCGATGTGGTGGAGTGGAACGCCTGGAGATTCGAGGTCGTGGACCTCGATGGCAAGCGTGTGGACAAGGTGCTGGTCAAACGACTGGCTCAAGATGGAGATGATGAGAAATGAGCAACCCCCCTTTGTACGGCTCGCTGGTGCCGCTGGACCGTGAACAGCACAAGAACCTGCGCCTGCAGGCCGAGCTGCCGACGCTGGAGCGCGTGGCCGGCCTGAACTCGCTGTTCCTGACGGCGGTCGAGTTTGCCGACGCCTGCAAGGAGTTCCCTATCGTGTTCGTGCGCGTCGGCGAGAGCGCGCAGCAGCCGGCCGAAGGCGCCAAGCCGGCCGTGGCCCCGCTGGCCGTGTTCGGCCTGAAGCCGGGCAGCAATCTGTTCCTGAAGGACGGCAAGTGGACCGGCAACTACCTGCCCGCCTATCTGCGCCGCTACCCCTTCGCGATGGCCCGCATCAACAACAGCGACGACATCGCCGTCTGCTTTGACGAGCAGTGGAAGGGCTTTTCGCAGACCGAGGGTCAGCTGCTGTTCGCCGCCGACGGCCAGCCCACCGAGTTCACCGTCAACGCGAAGAACTTCCTTGAGAGCTTCGAGCGCGAAGCCGAGCGCACTCGCATGGTCTGCGCCCAGCTGCAGGAGTTCGACCTGCTGCAGGACATGCGCTTCGAAGCTACCCTGCCCAATGGCGAGAAGATCGATGTTGACGGCTTCCTGGCCATCAACGAAGACAAGCTCGCGCAGCTGGAAGACGAGAAGGTGTTGCAGCTGCACCGCAGCGGCCTGCTGGGTCTGATCGAGATGCACCGTGTCTCGATGGGCAATATGAGCCGTCTGGCACAGGCGCACAGCGCCGCTGCCTGAGTCCGCAGACGACGCCGGGGCAAACCCGCTGCGGGTAAGCCCCGGGCTCGCAGCCCCGCCAGCCCTCGTTAGCATCGCTGCAAAGATCCTCAGGATGGGTTGATGTCAGTGCTGGTATTCGAGGGTTTTTTGTCCACGCCGCAGATGCTGGCGCTCTTCGACGAGAGCGCCATCGTGCAGGCCATGATGGACTTCGAGGCGGCGCTGGCGCGCGCCGAGGCCAAGGCCGGCGTGATCCCGCAATCGGCCGCGCAGGCGATTGCCAGCCTGTGCCGGGCCGAGCTCTACGATGTGACTGGTCTGGTCGCGGCCAGCGGCCGTGCCGGCAGTCTGGCGATACCGCTGGTCAAGAAGCTCACCGAGACGGTGGCCTTGTTCGACCCGGCCGCCGCCGGCTATGTGCACTGGGGCAGCACCAGCCAGGACGTGATCGACACCGCGATGGTCTTGCAGACCCGCCGTGCGCTGCGCCTGATCGACGACGATCTGCTGAGCCTGTGCGGCCATCTGCTGGACCAGGCCGAGGCCGCCGACTCGATCCCGATGCTGGCCCGCACGCTGATGCAGCCGGCCCTGGTCAGCAGCCTGCGCTGCAAGCTGCTGAACTGGTTGATGCCGCTGCTGCGTTCGGCCCAGGCCCTGCGCGCCCAGGCCGACGAGGCCTTGCTGCTGCAGCTGGGCGGGGCCGCCGGCACGCTGGCCTCGTTGGGCGACAAGGCCGATGCGGTTGCGAGCCAGGTTGCGGCCGAGCTGCGCCTGCGCCTGCCGGAGCAGTGCTGGCACACCCAGCGCGACCGCTGGGTGCGGCTCGGTGCCGAGCTGGGCGTGATGTGCGGCTCACTGGGCAAGCTGGCGCGCGATCTGTCGCTGCTGGCCCAGGCCGAGGTCGGCGAGATGATGGAGGGCGCGGTCAGCGGTTCGGGTGGGTCCAGCGCGATGCCGCACAAGCGCAACCCGGTCGCCTGCATGCAGGCGCTGGCGGCGGCCCAGCGCGCGCCGCAGCGGGTCGCCGCGCTGCTGGCCTGCATGGGCCAGGAGCATGAGCGCGGCCTGGGCGGCTGGCAGGCCGAGCTGGCCGAGTGGACCGGCTTGCTGCTGAGTAGCCATGGCGCGCTGCAGGCGCTGGCCGGCGCGTTGGCGGGGCTGCGCATCGAGCCCGAGCGCATGCGGGCCAATATCGAGCGTCTTGACGATCTGGTCGCCGCCGAGGGCCTGGCCTTGCTACTGGCGCGGGTCTGCGGCAAGGCGCGGGCCCATCAACTGGTCGAGGGCCTGTCGCAGCAGGTCGTGGCCCAAGGTCGGCCTTTGCGGGCGCTGGCCCAGGGCCTGTGGCAGGGCGATGCCGAGTTCTCGCGTGGCATCAGCGCGGACGAGCTCGATGCGGTGTTCGATGTGCAGGCCGCCGCCCGCCATGCCGATGCCCGTGTGCACAAGGTGCTGCTGACAGCACGCTCACAATGGCAGTCCTTGATGGACCAACCGCTGGCGCCATGACCATGAACGAGTACCCCGACCAACGCGACGACGATTTCGACCGCGGCCTCGTCAATCGCCGTGCCATGCTGGGCGAGGACTGGGTGCAGCGCTCGACCGCCGGCGCCACGGCCTTCAACGCCGAGTTCCAGGCCTTCATCACCCGCTATGCCTGGCACGAGATCTGGGGCCGGCCGGGCCTGGACAAGCCGACCCGGCGCCTGCTGGTGCTGGGCATGACCATGGGGCTGGCGCGCTGGGAGGAGTTCGAGCTGCACTGCCGCGCCGCCGTCCGTGGCGGTGTGCCCGTTACCATGATCCAGGAGACCCTGCTGCAGGGGGCGATCTACTGCGGCGTGCCGGCCGCCAACACCGCCTTCAAGATCACCGGAGAGATCCTCGAGGCCGAAGGCCTGGCGCCGCTGCCGGCGCCGCTGACGCGCGCGCTGCGCCCGCGCGCGCAGCACACCTTCAGCCAGCCGCAGCTGCATCTGCTGCTGCAGGGCGAGGGCAGCGGCGTGCCCATCGTGTTCGCCCACGCGCTGGGCCTCGATGCCCATCTCTGGGACGGCCTGGCCGCCGCGCTCGGCGGGCAACACCCGACCCTGCGCTACGACCAGCGCGGCCATGGCGAGTCCGCCCGGCCCACCGGTCCCTACAGCCTGGACGAGCTGGTCGACGATGCCGCGCGGCTGATACGCGAATGGGGGCGCGGGCCGGTCTGCTTTGTCGGCCTCTCGCTGGGCGGCATGGTGGGGCAGGGCCTGGCCCTGAAGCACCCCGAGCTGCTGCGCGGCCTGGTGCTGGCGCACACGACGGCGCAGTATCCCGAGGCCGCGCGCGCGGCCTGGGCCCAGCGCATCGCGGCGGTCGAGGCCGGCGGCATGGTGGCGGTGGCGTCCATGGTCACCGAGCGCTATCTGCATGCCGATTTCCGTGCTGCCGAGCCCGAGGCCACGGCCTTGCTGCACAGCCGCTTGCTGGCCCAGGACCCGGCCGCTTATATCGCCGCCTGCCAGGCGGTCAGCGGGGTCGACTATCTGGAGGCCTTGAGCGCGGTGCGCTGCCCGACCCTGGTGATCGCCGGCGCGCTGGACCAGGGCGCGACCCCGGCGATGGCCGAGGCCATTGCGCAGCGCGTCCCGGGCGCGCGGCTGGAGGTGCTGGCCGGCGCCTCGCACCTGAGCCCGCTGGAGCAGCCCGAGGCCTTGCTCGTCCTGCTCAAGTCATTTGCCGCCGGGCTATGAGTTGGCGGGGGAATCCCCTGAAATCGGGGGTGTCGGCAGTGAGATTTTCACGCTTTCAGTGTAGGCATCCCCCGGAATGGGGCTTGAAAGTGTAAGTTTTCTGTGTCAGTTGTTCCGGTGACATGAGTTGGGCCAGTTCTGCCGATATAGCAAGTTAGACTGCGGCGCATTAGCTGGCGAGGACGGGTTGTCATGTCGAATGAAAGCATTTCGCTGGGGGCAAGATCGGGCCTTCAGCCCATGATTGGCTTGCATGCCCTGCGCTCACCGGCGCGTGAGCGCGGTTTCTTCGGGCTTCGCGAAGCGCAGCCCGGTATGGCGATCCAGGGCATCCAGATCCGTGCCGCTGACTGCCCCCAATTCAAACGCGTGGCCAGCGCGCTGGTCAGCCGGCGCTATGCGCAACGCGGCTATCTCACCAACACCCGCGCCAGCGAAGGTGAGCGTCATTTGCTGACGCTCAGTGCGGTGGCCGAGCAGCGCACGCTGGGCACCTTGGGCATACGTTTCGATTCCGATGCGGGCCTCGGTGCCGATGCGGTGTTTGCCGACGAGATGGAGGCCTTGCGCGCCAGCGGCCTGGATTTGTGCGAGTTCACCCAACTGGCTCTGGATGTGGACGTCCCTTCCAAAACCGTGCTTGCCGCGTTGTTTCACACGGCCTACATCCATGCCCACCATGTGCATGATGCCCAGATGCTGGTCATCGAGGTCAATCCCCGGCATGTGGCGTATTACCGTCGCATGCTGGGCTTCAAGGTCTGCAGCGAGGCGCGAATGAACAACCGTGTGCAGGCGCCGGCTGTGCTGATGAGCCTGGATTTCGGCTATGTGGAGCAGCAACTGCGGCGCTATGGTGGCCAGCCCGCGCTTGGCTCGCTGGTCCGCACCCTTTATCCATTTTTCTTCTCGCCGCAGCGCGAGGCCGAGATCATTGCCGAGCTGCAGCTGACGGCGCTGGCGGCTTGATCCCGCTGCATTGTTCGAGCCGGCTCCGCATCGCGGGCCGGCGACAGGTCTTACGCATCGAAGAGCCCATGCGCCGCCATCAGGGCGAGGCGCGCCAGCCGAGCTGACGCGACAACTCCAGCCCGACCCGCTTGAGCGTCTGCGCCAGTGCGCCGTCCAGCCGCAGATCGAAACTGCCGCTGGGGCCGATGGCGGTCAGGCTCAGGACCATGCGGCCCTGGTCATCGAACACCGGCGCGGCCAGCGCGCTGACGCCGGCGACGACGCCGTCATGCGAGTGGGCGATGCCCAGCAGCCGGGCCTGGGCCAGATGGTCGTCCAGCGCGGCATCGAAGACGATGGCCGGGTCGGCCGCCAGCACCTGCTCGCGTGGCAGATGGGCGGCGAACAGCCGGCCCGAGGCGGTGCCGGCCAGGCTCATCACCGTGCCGTGGCGCATGCTGATGTGGACCGGGCTGGAGGCCTCGGCCACCCGCACGATGGTCGGCCCGTGATTGCCCCAGACGGCGATCGCCACCGTATGGCCCAGCAGCAGGGCCAGCTCCTCGATGCGCGGCGTCGCCAGGCGCACCGGGTCGTACTGTTGCAGGCTGATCAGGCCCAGCTGCAAGGCCAGCGGCCCCAGACCGTAGCGACCGCTGCCGGCCTCCTGCTCGACCAGGCCCAGCTTGATGAAGCTGACCAGATAGGGGTGGGCCTTGGCCGGAGGCATCTCGGCCTGGCGGGCCAGATCCTTCAGCGCCAGCGGCCGGCCATGGTGGGCCAGTGCGATCAGCAGCTGGCCGCCGACCTCCACGCTCTGGATGCCGCGCGGGCCGCGTTCGGTCGGGTTCGTCTCTGCGTCGCTGGGCTTCACTAGGGTTTCTACCTAAAACAATCAATTAGACATTAACAAACGCGATGACTAAGATCAAGCCGTTGATTCGTTATAGGCGAATGAATTTGTCAAAGATTAAATTCATTCCTAACCTGCCAGCCACCCGAACCGAGCCGCCGCCACCATGAACACCAAGACTTTTGCGTCCCAAGCCGATCTGGAGGTCAAGAAGGTCAGCTTCGACAAGCTGTCCGACCATGCCTGGGCCTACACGGCCGAGGGCGATCCGAACACCGGCATCGTGATCGGCGACGACGCGGTGATGGTGATCGACACCCAGGCCACGCCGGTGATGGCCCAGGACGTGATACGCCGCATCCGCGAGGTCACCGACAAGCCGATCAAGTATGTGCTCTTGAGCCACTACCACGCGGTGCGGGTGCTGGGCGCCAGCGCTTACCAGCCCGAGCACATCATCGCCAGCCAGGACACCTATGACCTGATCGTCGAGCGCGGCGAGCAGGACAAGGCCAGCGAGATCGGCCGCTTCCCGCGGCTGTTCCAGGCGGTCGAGTCGGTGCCGCCGGGCATGACCTGGCCCACCATCACTTTCACCGGCAAGATGACGATGTTCCTCGGCAAGCTCGAGGTGCAGATCCTGCAGCTGGGGCGTGGTCATACCAAGGGGGACACGGTGGTCTGGCTGCCGCAGGACAAGGTCTTGTTCTCCGGCGATCTGGTCGAGTTCGATGCCACGCCCTATGCCGGCGATGCCTACTTCAAGGACTGGCCGCATACCCTGGACAATATCGCCGCGCTGAAGCCCGAGAAGCTGGTGCCCGGCCGCGGCCGCGCGCTGCAGAACCCGGCCGAGGTGGCGGCCGGCCTGTCGGGCACGCGCGCCTTTGTCTCCGAGCTCTACGAGAGCGTCAAGGCCGGGGCCAGCGCCGGCCGCGATCTGAAGACGGTCTATCGCGAGACCTATGAGCGCCTGGCGCCGAAGTACGGCCAATGGGTGATTTTTGCCCATTGCATGCCCTTCGATGTGACCCGTGCCTACGACGAGGCCACCCAGTACCCGGACCCCCGCATCTGGACCGCCGAGCGCGATATCGCGATGTGGCAGGCGCTGGAAGACATCAAGGCCTGAGGGAGAGCCCGCGATGAAGATCGAACGCATCCACCACGTCGCCTACCGCTGCCTGGACGCCAAGACCACGGTGCAGTGGTACGGCCAGCACCTGGGCATGGACTTTGTACTGGCCATCGCCGAGGACAAGGTGCCATCCACCAAGGCCGAGGATCCCTATATGCATCTCTTCCTCGATGCCGGTGGCGGCAATGTGCTGGCCTTCTTCGAGCTGCCGACGGCCAAGCCCATGGGCCGCGACGCCAACACGCCGGAATGGGTGCAGCACATTGCCTTCAAGGTCGGCAGCGTGGCCGAGCTGGAGGCCAAGAAGACCGAGCTGGAAGCGGCCGGCATCGAGGTGATCGGTGTCACCGACCACACCCTCTTCAAGAGCATCTACTTCTTCGACCCCAACGGCCACCGCATCGAGCTGGCGGCCGATGTCGGCACGCCGGCCATGTATGCGCAGCTCGATGCCTGCAAATGGCAGATGCTGGAGGAGTGGAGCCAGACCAAGCGTGCGCCCAAGCATGCGGCCTGGATGCACGACAAGGAATTCCAGGCCCAGGCGCACTGAGGCCGGCCCATGCTGAAGACCTATACCTTCCCGGTCTACGACTACCGGCAGAGCCCGGCCCAGCGCGAGGGCCAGGTCTTGCGCCATCCGGTGGTCATCATCGGCGCCGGTCCGGTGGGGCTGACGGCCGCGCTGGACTGCGCGGCGCGCGGCATCCCGGTGCTGCTGCTGGACGACAACAACAGCGTCAGCCAGGGCTCGCGCGCGGTCTGCTATGCCAAGCGCTCGCTGGAGATCTGGGACCGCCTGGGCGTCGGCGCCGCGCTGGCCGGGCAGGGCGTGCGCTGGCAGGTCGGCAAGGTGTTCTTCCGCGACGAGCTGGCCTACCAGTTCGATCTGCTGCCTCAGCCGGCCCACCAGATGCCGGCCATGATCAATCTGCAGCAATACCATCTGGAGGAGCGCCTGGTCGCTGCCTGCGAGGCCCTGCCGCTGATCACGCTCGCGTGGAAGCACAGACTGGTGGCCTTGGAGCAGGTCGAGGATGCCGCCCGGCTGACGGTGGAAACCCCCGACGGGCAGTTCCAGCTGGAGGCTCAGTGGCTGCTGGCCTGCGACGGTGCCGGCAGCGACACCCGCCGCATGCTGGGTCTGGACTTCGAGGGTCAGGTCTTTCGGGACCGTTTCCTGATCGCCGATGTGATCATGAAGGCAGCGATTCCGACCGAACGCTGGTTCTGGTTCGACCCCCCGGTCCACCGCAACCAGTCGGTGCTGCTGCACAAGCAGTGCGACGGCGTCTGGCGCATCGACTTCCAGCTCGGCCGCGATGCCGATCCGGCCGAGGAGAAGAAGCCCGAGAAGGTGATCCCGCGCATCCAGGCCATGCTGGGCCCGGATGTCGAGTTCGAGCTGGAATGGGTGTCGGTCTACCAGTTCGCCTGCCGCCGCGCCAAGACCTTCCGCCAGGGCCGGGTGCTGCTGCTCGGCGATGCGGCGCACCAGGTCTCGCCCTTTGGCGCACGCGGCGCCAACAGCGGCGTGCAGGATGCCGACAATCTGGGCTGGAAGCTCAAGGCAGTGCTGGACGGGGCCGCGCCCGAAAGCCTGCTGGACAGCTACCAGATCGAGCGCGCCGCTGCGGCCGACGAGAACATCCTGAACTCGACCCGTTCGACCGACTTCATCAGCCCCAAGAGCCGCGCCTCGCTGCGCCTGCGCAATGCGGTGCTGGAACTGGCCAAGACCGAGGCCTTTGCCCGGCCCCTGGTCAATAGCGGCCGGCTGTCCATGCCCACCCATTACGTCGGCTCGCCGCTGAACACGCCCGACGAGGATGAGTTTGCCGGCCCGCTGCGCCTCGGCAGCCCCTGTCTCGATGCGCCGCTGGGCGAGGGCTGGCTGCTCCATCAGCTGGGCCAGGGCTTTTTCACGCTGCTGAGTTTTGGCCCTGCCGAGCCGGTCAGCGTCGGCAACACGGTGGCCGTGCCGCTGATCGTGCCGGCCGATGGCCTGCTGGCCGAGCGCTATGACGCGCGGCCCGGCAGCATCTACCTGATACGCCCCGACCAGCATCTGGCCGCGCGCTGGCGCGGCTTCGATGCGGCCAAGATCCAAGCCGCGCTGCGGCGTTGCCTGGGAGTGTTGTCCTCATGAGCCAATTGATACGCAGCCCCCATATCGCCGATCCTGACGGCTTTTACGAAGCCTTGATCGATGCTCAGCGCGATCTGGGCGACGAGCAGGCTGACATGCTGCTGGCCAAGCTGGTGCTGATACTGGCAAACCACGTCGGCGAGCGCGAGGTGCTTGATGAGGCGCTGGCGCTGGCCCGAGCCAACACGTTGGCGGCTTCCTGATTTCCTTTCTCTTCCAAGCGAGTCCTGATCCATGTCTCTTGTGTCCCGCCGTTCCCTGCTCCTGAGCCTGGCCGCCGCTGCCGCCACACCGGCTTTTGCCTATCCCGACAAGCCGGTCGAATGGGTCGTGCCTTATCCGGCCGGCGGTGGTGCCGATGTGGTGGCCCGCAGCCTGGCCGAGGCCATGGGCAAGACCCTGGGCCAGACCCTCATCATCAATAACAAGCCCGGCGCGGCCACCAATATCGGCGCGGACTATGTGGTCAAGTCCAAGGCCGATGGCCAGGTGCTGCTGACCGCCGACACCGCCACCCTGGCGGCCAATCCCTGGCTCTACAGCAAGCTGCCTTACACGGCCGAGCAAGACCTGGCCCCGGTGGGCCTGGTGGCACGCTTCCCGATGCTGTTGGTCGTCAACGCCAACGTGCCGGTGAAGAACTACAAGGAGTTCCTGGCCTGGGCCAAGACCCAGGACGGATTGAACTACGCGACCCCCGGTGCCGGTAGCCCCCACCATCTGGCCACCGAGCTGCTGCGTGACCGAAGCAAGCTGAGCCTGACCCATATTCCCTATCGCGGTGCGGCGCCGGCGGTGCAGGATGTGATCGGAGGCCAGGTGCCTTTCATGTTCATCGACACCGCAGCTGGCTACCCGCACATCCTCTCGGGCAAGCTGCGCGCGCTGGCCGTGGCCAGCCCGGCCCGCATCAAGACCTTTGCCGAGGTCCCGACCTTTGCCGAGCAGGGCCTGCCCGGATTCGAGGCCTATGCCTGGCAGGGCCTGGTCGTGCCGGCCGGCACGCCGGCCCCGGTGATCGCTACGCTGAACAAGGCGCTGCAGGACGCGCTGGCCAGCACCGCCGTGAAGGCGCGCTTCCAGACCCTAGGCCTGGAGGCGCTGGGCGGCACGCCCGAGCAGATGCGCGCCTACTGGAAGCAGGAACTGGCCAAATGGGGACAGGTGATCAAGGCTGCCAATATCAAACTGGACTGATACGCAGATGAGCGAACTCAAGTACCAATCGGGCTTCGGCAACGAACACGCCAGCGAGGCCATCGCCGGCAGTCTGCCGATCGGGCGCAACAGCCCGCAGCAAGTGGCCCATGGCCTCTATGCCGAGCTGATCTCGGGCACGGCCTTCACCGCGCCGCGCGCCGAGAACTTGAGGACCTGGATGTACCGGCGCCAGCCCTCGGTGGTGGTCGGCGGCTATGCGCCGCTGGACCATGGCTGGCTGAAGACCGGCGCTGCCCAGGGTCAAGTCGTGCCGCCCGATCCGCTGCGCTGGGCGCCCACGCCTGTTCCCGAGGCGCCAACCGATTTCATCGAGGGCCTGCGCACCCTGGTCGTCAACGGTGATCCCGATGCCCAGGTCGGTATGGCCGCCCATTTGTATCTGGCCAATCGGTCGATGGACCGGCGCGCCTTCGTCAATGCCGACGGCGAGTTCCTGATCGTGCCGCAGCAGGGCGGCCTGCGCATCCGCACCGAGCTGGGCCTGCTGGCGGTGCGGCCAGGCGAGATCGCGCTGATCCCGCGCGGCCTGGCTTTCAAGGTTGAGGTGGACGGCCCTTCGCGCGGCTATATCTGCGAGAACTATGGCGCGGCGCTGCGCCTGCCCGAGCTGGGGCCCATAGGCTCGAACGGGCTGGCCAATCCGCGCGACTTTCTGGCGCCGGTCGCTGATTTCGAGGAGGGCGTCGGTGATTACGAGATTGTCAAAAAGTTTGGCGGCCGGCTGTGGTCCGCGCGCCGGGACCATACGCCCTTCAACGTCGTCGCCTGGCACGGCAATCTGGCGCCCTACAAGTACGACACGGCGCATTTCATGACCATAGGCTCGATCAGCTTCGATCATCCGGACCCCAGCATCTTCACGGTGCTGACTTCGCCCTCGGATACCGCCGGCTGGGCCAATCTGGACTTCGTGATCTTCCCGCCGCGCTGGATGGTGGCCGAGGACACCTTCCGCCCGCCCTGGTATCACCGCAATGTGATGAGCGAGTTCATGGGTCTGGTGACCGGTCAGTACGACGCCAAGCCCGGCGGCTTCAATCCCGGCGCGTCCAGCCTGCACAATGCAATGGTGCCGCACGGCCCCGACACCGAAGCCTTCGCCAAGGCCAGCGGCGCGGACCTGAAACCGCACAAACTGGACAACACCCTGGCCTTTATGTTCGAGACTCGCTGGCGTCTGCTGCCGACCGAGTTCGCCATGAAGGGCGGTGCGCTGGACAGCGGCTATGCCGACTGCTGGCGTGATCTCAAAGACAACTTCCCCGCACAAGCATGAGCTCTTCCATCGACCACACCCATGACGCCGCTGCCCTGAGTTGGGTGGCTTCGGCCAACGCCGCCGACAGCGAATTCCCGATCCAGAACCTGCCCTATGGCCTGTTCCGCCGTGCCGGCACGAACGAGAGCGCCCGCGTCGGCGTCGCGGTCGGCGATCAGATCCTGGACCTGAGGCTGGCCGCCAGCGCCGGGCGCTGGAGCAGCGCGGTCCAGGTGCTGCTGCAGCCGCTGGCCGAGGGCGATCTGAATGCTTTCATGGCCCAGCCTGCTGATAAGCGCCGGCTGCTGCGCCATGCTTTGTTCGAGGCGCTGGCCGCCGACAGCAAGCAGCAGGCCGCGCTGACGCCCTGCCTGCTGGCGCAAAGCGCCGCGCAAATGGCCGTGCCATGCCGCATCGGCGACTACACCGACTTCTATACCGGCATCCACCACGCGACCACGGTGGGCAAGCTGTTCCGCCCGGACAACCCGCTGCTGCCCAACTACAAGTGGGTGCCCATCGGTTACCACGGCCGCAGCTCCTCGATCGGTGTCTCGGGCCAGCAAGTGCGTCGCCCGCTGGGCCAGTTGATGCCGCCAGGCGCCACCGTGCCGGAGCGTGCGCCCTGCAAGCGGCTGGACTACGAGCTGGAGCTGGGCGTGTTCGTCGCTGGCGGCAATGCGCTGGGTGAGCCCATCCCCATTGAGCAGGCCGACGCGCATCTTTTCGGCCTGACCCTGCTGAACGACTGGTCGGCCCGCGATATGCAGGCCTGGGAGTACCAGCCGCTGGGCCCCTTCCTGGCCAAGAACTTCGCGACCACGATCTCGCCCTGGATCGTTACGATGGAGGCGCTGGAGCCTTTCCGCTGCGCATTCGCACATCCGGCCGAGGATCCGCAGCCGCTGCCCTATCTGGACTCGGCGAAGAACCGCGCCGAGGGCGGCTATTTGATCGAGCTGGAGGTCTGGCTACAGACCGCGCAGATGCGCGCGGCCGGCCAGGTGCCGACCCGGCTGATGCGATCCAACTTCGGGCAGTCGGCCTACTGGACCCTGGCCCAGATGCTGACGCACCACGCCAGCAATGGCTGCAATCTGCAACCCGGCGATCTGTTGGGCACCGGCACGCAAAGCGGGCCGGCGGCCGAGGAGGGCGGCTCGCTGCTGGAGCTGTCGCAGGGGGGCAAACAAGCTCTGACCCTGGCCAATGGCGAGACGCGCACCTTCTTGCAGGACGGCGACACCTTGATACTGCGCGGCTACGCACACAAGGAGGGCGCACGCCGCATCGGCTTCGGCGACTGCGCGGCCACCGTGTTGCCGGCAGTTACTCGGTAACCTGCACGCCCTTCCAGAACGCGACCCGGCCGGCGACCATTTCGGCGCCCGGCTTCGGGTCGGGGTAGTACCAGACCGCATCGGGGTTCAGCTCGCCCTTGACCATCAGCGACAGATAGCTGGCTTGGCCCTTCCATGAGCACATGGTCTTGTGATTGCTGAAGCTGGTGTACTCGCGCTTGAGCGCGCTGTCGGGGAAGTAGTGGTTGCCTTCGACCACCACGGTGTCATCGCTCTCGGCGATCACGGTATCGTTCCAGATTGCTTTCATCGTCTGTCCATCCTTTGCTCAGTCGGGCGCTTGCAGCCAGTGCAGACTGAACCAGTCGCGCTCGTCGGTCCAGACTGTAGCGGCTTTGAAACCGGCCTTGCTGGCCAGGGCCTGGAAGCCCTCGATGCTGAATTTGTAGGAGTTCTCGGTGTGCAGCGTCTCGCCGGCCTCGAACTCGTAGACGCGGTGCTCCAGCCGCAACTGCTGGCGGCGGCGGCTTTGCAGATGCATCTCGATGCGCTGCAGAGGCGCGTTGTAGAAGGCGCTGTGCGCAAATCCTTCGGGATCGATCTGTGCGTCCAGCTCCTGGCGCGCGCGCGCCAGGATGTTGAGGTTGAAGGCGGCAGTCACGCCGGCCGCGTCGTTGTAGGCCGCATGCAGCAGGGCAGGTTCCTTGATCAGGTCCACCCCAATCAGCAGTGCACCGCCACGCAGCTGCTGGGCCGCCATGCGCAGAAAGTCCAGCGCCTGCTCGGGCGCGAAATTGCCGATGCTCGAGCCCGGAAAAAAGCCGATGCGCCGCCCGAGCGCCGGACGCGCCGGCAGGTCATGCGGACGGGTGAAATCGGCGATCACCGGCTGCAGTGCCAGCGCCGGGAATTCGGCCTGCAGCGTACGGCAGGCCCCCAGCAGATGCGGGCCTGAGATGTCCACTGGCACAAAGCTGTGGGGCGCGTTCAGGTGCGCCAGCAACAGCCGGACCTTGCGCAGAGCCCCGGCGCCATACTCGACCAACTGGGCGCCGGGCCCAATCAGCGTCGCCATCTCGGGGGCGTGGCGCTGCAGCAGGGCCAACTCGGTGCGGGTCGGGTAGTACTCGGGCAGCTCGCAGATGCGCTCGAACAGGGCCGAGCCGGCCTCGTCGTAGAAATATTTTGGTGAGATCGTGCGCGGGCGCTGGCGCAACGCGCGGTGCAGGTCGGGGGCAAAGCCCTCGTCGTCGGGGACCAGTTGCAGCAGGGGCTTCATTGCGGGGCTCCTTATTGGGGCTCACGCGCCAGGCGCAGGCCGCTGAACTGCCAGCGCGCGGCCGGCGGAAAGAAATTGCGGTAAGTGGCTCTGGCATGGCCCGGCGGCGTGGCCAGGCTGGCACCGCGCAAGACCAGCTGGCCCACCATGAACTTGCCGTTGTACTCGGCCGCCGGCCCGGCCAGTGGCCTGAAGCCGGGGTAGGGGTGGTAGGCCGAGCGGGTCCACTGCCAGGCGCAGTCAAACAGCTGGACCAGGCCGGGCAGGGCGGTGGCCGCCGCCTCCCACTCGAATTCGCTGGGCAGCCGTGCCCCTGCCCAGTCGGCATAGGCGGCGGCCTCGTAAAAGCTCAGCTGCAGCACTGGCGCCGCCGGGTCCATGGCCCGGGCGCCGCAGAGACCGAAGACGCGGCCATCGGACAGCCAGTAGGCCGGCGCCTGCCAGTCCTGGGCGCGGGCCAGAGCCCAGCCGTCCGACAGCCAGAGCTCGGGCCGGCGGTAGCCTCCATCGGCAATGAAGTCGGCAAACTCGCCGCAAGTCACCAGCCGGTTGGCGATCTCGAAGGCTTGCAGCAGGACATGGTGGCGCGGACCTTCGTTGTCAAAGGAGAAGCCTGTGCCCGAGTGGCCGATCTCGACCACGCCGCCCGGATGGCTCAGCCACTGCAGTGCCGGCGCGGGCGGCTGCTCCGGCAAATTGCCGTAGGCGGGCCACAGCGGATTGCAGGAGAAGGCATGCAGGATGTCGGTCAGCAGCAGCTCCTGATGTTGCTGCTCATGCTGCAGGCCCAGTTCCAGGATGGCCTCGCCGCGCGCCCAGCTGTCGGCGTCGCAGTGGGCGATCCAGTCCAGCACGGCCGCGTCCACATGGGCGCGGTAGGCCTGCACCTCGTCCAGCCCGGGCCGGCTCAGCAGGCCACGCTGCGGGCGCGGATGGCGCGGGCCGAGGGCCTCGTAGTAGGAGTTGAAGAGGTAGAGGAATTGCTCGTTGAAGAGCCGGTAGCCGGGCGCCAGCGGCTTGAGCAGCAGGGCCTCGAAAAACCAGGTGGTGTGGGCCTGGTGCCATTTGGCCGGGCTGGCATCGGGCATCGATTGCAGCGCCTGGTCTTCGGCGCTCAGCGGCGCGGCCAGCGCCAGCGTGTGGGCGCGCACGGCCGCGTAGCGTTGGGCAAGTTGATGGGATTGGTGCTGGCGGGCCACCGGGCTGGTGGCCGAACTTGCTGCAGGCATGGGTGACTCCCTGTCGCGGTCTACGCAGCGTAGCGCATCACGCCGTCCGAATCTGTCAGCAGCCCTACCGGTCGGCCCACAGGGCTAATCTCGATGGCGAGGCGGTTCGCTGGGCATACGATAGGCTCTCATAACGAACATTTGCGGAGACAAGCGTGAGTGGAAAAAAGATGCCCCGAAACGCGCTGCGCGCCCTGCTGGCCTTGGCCGGCGCCCTGGGTGCCTCACTGGCGCTGGCGCAAGAGGTGACCCTCAAGGTCCACCACTTCTGGCCACCCGGTGCGATGCCGCCCAGCAAAATCTTGCAGCCCTGGTGCGACAAGATCGCGGCGGACTCGGGTAACAAATTGAAATGCCAGATCTTCCCGGCCATGCAGCTGGGCGGCACGCCGGCCCAACTGATCGATCAGGCCAAGGACGGCGTCGTCGACATCGCCTTCACCTTGCCGGGTTACACGGCCGGCCGTTTCCCCATCATGGAGGTGTTCGAACTGCCCTTCATGAACAACTCGGCCGAGGCCGGGGCACGCGCCGCCTGGGACTATTACGGCAAGTACGGCATGAAGGAGTTCCCCGGCATCAAGCCGCTGATGTTCAGCATCCATGACGAGGGCTATCTGCACAGCCGCGACAAGCCCATCAAGACCCTGGCCGATCTGAAGGGCATGAAGCTGCGCGCGCCGACCCGCCAGACCAACAAGTTGCTGGCCTCGCTGGGCGCAACGCCGGTGGGCATGCCGCTGCCGGCGGTGGCCGACGCGGTCAGCAAAGGCACGATCGACGGTTTCGCGCTGCCCTGGGAGGTGATCCCCTCGGTCAAGCTGCATGAGATGGTCAAGTACCACACCGAGACCGATGCCTCGCGCCCGGCGCTGTATTCGGCGCTGTTCATCCTGGCGATGAACCAGGCCAAGTACGACAGCCTGCCGGCCGATCTGAAGGCGGTGATCGACCGCAACAGCGGCGCGCTGCTGTCGCAGCAGGCCGGCAAGACCTGGGACGAGAGCCAGGCGGTGGGCCGCAAGCCAGCGGTGGACCGCGGCAACACCTTCTACAAAGTGCCGGCCGCCGAGGTGGACCTGTGGATCAAGGCCAGCCTTCCGCTGTATGACGACTGGGTGGCCGATATGGACAAGCGCGGCCTGCCCGGCAAGCAGATGCTGAAGGACGCGCAGGACCTGCTGGCCAAGTACAAGAAGTGAGTTTGATGGGGGTGTTGCGGAGGCTGGCCCTGTGGAGCGCGCTGGCTGGTTGCGTCAGCGCCTGCCTGGTGGCCTTGCTGACGGTGGCAAGCATCGTCGGCCGATCCTGGCTGTCGCGGCCGATTCCCGGTGATGTCGAGCTGAGCCAATTCGGCATCGCGCTGTGCATCGCGCTGTGTCTGCCCTGGTGCCAGCTGCAGCGGGCCAACATCATCGTCGACTTCTTTACGCAGAAGCTGGGTCCGCGCTCGCGCGGCCTGCTGGACGGCATCGGCGCGCTGCTGCTGGCCCTGATGGTGGGCCTGCTGGCCTGGCGCACCGGCGTCGGCGCGCTGGCCGTGCGTGAGGCCGGCGAGACCACGATGATTCTGGATCTGCCGATGTGGATCAGCTATGCGGTGCTGGGGCCAGGTCTTGCATTGACTGCATTGATCGCGCTGGTGCAAATGACTCAGGACCTGTTAGGGCCTAAGGGCGAAGACTCATGAGCGCGGCGACGGGCCGCCCCGAGCAAGCTCGCTCCCGCCTGGTGGGACAGTCCGCAGGCCGAAGGGGGCGCCAATGAGCGGCGCCGGTCTGGGCGCCAGCATCTTTGCTGCGATGCTGCTGCTGATGGCGCTGCGGGTGCCGATCGCGGCGGCCATGTTCATCCCGGGCGCCATCGGCTATGCGCTGATGACCAGCGATATGGCCTTGCTGAACACGCTCAAGGGCAGCGCAGTGGCGCGGCTCTCGGTCTATGACCTGTCGGTGATCCCGCTCTTCCTGCTGATGGGCCAGTTCGCGACCCAAGGAGGCTTGAGCCGAGCACTGTTCAAGGCGGCGGCGGCCTTTGTCGGCCATGTGCGCGGCGGCCTGGGCATGGCGGCCATCTTGTCGGCGGCGGCCTTCGGTGCGGTCTGCGGCTCGGCCGTGGCCACCTCGGCGACCATCACCCAGGTGGCCTATGGCCAGATGAAGGCCCATGGCTATGCTGGCCGGCTCTCCACCGCCGCGCTGGCCACCGGCGGCACGCTGGGCATCCTGATCCCGCCCTCGGTGCCCCTGGTGGTCTATGCCATCCTGACCGAGCAGAACATCGCCAAGCTGTTTGCCGCCGCCACGCTGCCGGGGCTGCTGGCGGCGCTGGGCTATATCGTCGTGATCTGGCTTTACTGCCGGGCCCGGCCCGAGCTGGCCACGCCCAGCGAGCCGCTGCCCTGGAGCGAGCGCTGGCAGGCGCTGTGGGGCGTCTGGCCTATCGTCGTGATCTTCGGCCTGGTGTTCGGCGGCATCTATGGCGGGGTGTTCTCGCCGACCGAGGGCGCGGCGGTCGGTGCGGTCGCGACCCTGCTGCTGGGCCTGTTCAAGCGCGAGCTGGGCTGGGCCGGCATCAAGCGCAGCTTTCTGGGCACGGCCGAGACCACGGCGATGGTGTTCATGATCTTTCTGGGCGCCGACATGATGAACGCGGCGCTGGCGCTGACCCAGATGCCTGCCCATCTGGCGGCCTGGGTCGGGCAGCAAGACGTGGCCCCGCTCCTGATCGTGGCCGGCGTGCTGTGCTTCTACATCGTGCTGGGCTGTGTGATGGACGAGTTGTCGATGCTGCTGCTGACGATCCCGGTGATCTTTCCGACCATCATGGGCCTGGATCTGTGGGGGCTGAGTGCCGAGCACAAAGCGATCTGGTTCGGCGTGCTGGTGCTGACGACCGTGGGCATCGGCCTGCTGGCGCCGCCGGTGGGCCTGAACGTCTATGTGGTCAACAGCCTGGCGCGTGAAGTACCGATGAGCGAGACCTACAAAGGTGTGCTGCCCTTCCTGGCCTGGGACGGGCTGCGCCTGGCCTTGCTCCTGTGCTTCCCGGCGATCACACTGGCGCTGGTGAAACTGCTGTAGCGGCCGCTGTTTTTCAACAAGCCGTCATGTGCGCCACCTAAGCTGTGCACTCAGCAGCATGCCCGGCCACCCATGTCAGCCCAGCCTTCGGACGATTTCTACGGATCAACCCTGCTGAACCAGGCGCAGGTGCTGGCCCTGGTGCGCACGACCGAGGCCGCACTGAGCCTGCGCCATGGCGCCCAGTTCTTTGTCTGGACCCAGGGCAGCCTGCAGCAGCTGCTGCCGCATCAGCTGCTGATGTGCGGTGCCTATCAGCGCAGCCACCGCGAGCTCGCCTTCGAGCTCTTCAACAGCAAGCCGCTGCCGGCCGCGCTGGCCACCTTGCTCAGCAGCCGTGGCGCGGCCTTGCCGGCTCAGCTGCAGGCGCTGTGGCTGCGCGGCGGCTGCCGGCCGCTGCGTGTGCAGCTGCCGCCTGAAAGCGGCGAGCCGGTTTGCGGCCTGCTGCGCCAGGCGGGCTACGACCAGCTGCTGGTGCACGGCGTGTCGCGACCGCAGCGCCCCAGCGAGATTGAGAGCTTCTTCGTGCTGGCGCGCCAGGACGGTGGCTACAGCGAACATCAGCAAGTGCTGCTGCAGCTGCTAATGCCGCATCTGCACAGCAGCTGGCTGCGTGTCCAGGCCGAGGTGCCAGAGCCGGCTAGCGGGCCGCAAGCGGGCGTGAGTCTGACCCAGCGCGAGCGGGAGGTGCTGGAAGGCTTGCGCCAGGGCTTGAGCAACCATGACATCGGCTGCAGCCTGGGCATCAGCGCGCTGACCGTCAAGAACCATGTGCAGCGCATCCTGCGCAAGCTCGGCGCCAGTAACCGCGCCCATGCCGTGGCGCTGGCACTCAAACCCTGGGATGGCGGTGTCGAAGCCCGTTGATGAGGCGATCGGCCGCACCGTGCTCGCCTAGACTGCGCTGCAGCAGGGGCGCATCGACGCTTCGCTGACCGTCATTGCGAGGGAGTGTCCGATGTGGAGAACGAGGAGCCTGCTGCGCCTGAGCCTGCTGTGCCTGGCCGTGCTGTCGAGGCCGGTGGTGGCCGAGCCCACCATCACCTGGAACCTGTCCGACTGGCCGCCGTTTCATCTGCTGCCCGGCGGCCAGGCGCCGGCGACGGCCGAGCAGCTCGGCGAGGGCTTGATGGACGGTTTTCTGCGCCTGGTGCTGCGCCAGCTGCCGCAGTACCGGCATCGTTTTGTCGTGCTCAACGGCCCGCGCGCCGAGGTCGAGCGCAAGGCCGGCCTGCAGCTGTGCTCGCCGACCTCGATGCGCACGCCCGAGCGGCTGGCGCAGCGCCTGTTCACGCCGGCCCTGCTGGCCGGCCAGCTGCAACTGGTGCTGCGACGCGAGCGGCTGCAGGAGATTGCGCGGGGGCGCAGCAGCATCTCCCTGCGTGAGCTCTCGGCGCGCGCCGACCTGCACGGGCTGGTAATGAGCCAGCGCCACTACGGCGCCGATCTGGCGCCCTGGCTGAGGCCGGCACCGGACGGCAATGTGCAGGCCATGGTGGCGCCGCGCGCCGGCAATCTGCTGACCATGCTCAGCGCCGGCCGCATGGACTTCACACTGGAATACCCGATGGTGGTCGGCTATCACCAGCTGGGCCAGCCGGCCGAGCTGGTGAGCCTGCCGATCGAGGAGCTGGGCGAGTCGCCGGTCGGCTATTTCTCCTGCAATCGCAGCGATTGGGGCAGGGCGGTGATCAGCGACATCGACCGCGCGCTGCGTGCGGTGGCCGCACGGCCCGAGCAGGTCTTGCCGCTGTACCGGCGCTGGCTCAGCGAGGAGCAGTTCGCCCGCGAAGCGCCGGAGCTGCGGCGCTTTCTGGTGCAGCGCGCCCGCAGTGGGGCGCGCATCGAGTAGCCGTTGTCGAGCTCAGCGGCGCCGCGCCAGGGCCTGCGCCAGCGCGGCCAGCACCAGTCCTGCGGCGATGCCAAGCGCATCGGCCAGCACATCGCGCCAGTCGGCCGAGCGCGGCGGCAGCTGCGACTGCAGCAGCTCGATCAGCACGCCATAGCCCAGCAGCCCCAGCGGGCCCCACAGCCAGCGGCTCCGTGCGGCGCTGGCGCCGATAAAGGCGCAAAAGCCCAGCGCGCCGAAGGCCAGCAGGTGGTTGAGCTTGTCCCAGCCACTGTCCAGCGTCGGTGGCGGGGCGGTGGACAAGGCCAGATAGCTGATCACCAGCAGCAGTGCAGCCAGCAGGATGTGCCAGGCCCGGCGGTGTTGCGGCGCAGTCAGCCAGGCGGCCAAGGCTTGGGACAAGTTCAGAGCTCCATGAACAAAAAAGCCACCCCCTCTCGGGAGTGGCTTTCTACGTTTTTTGGTGCCGGAGAGATGAATCGAACACCCGACCTTCTCATTACGAATGAGCTGCTCTACCGACTGAGCTACACCGGCTATCAAGCCCGCGATTCTAGCAGGATTTATTTTGTCGAATCAAGATGGTAGGCGGTGATCCGTTCGACTTCGTTCTTCGAGCCCAACACCACGGCCACCCGCTCATGCAGCTTGCCGGGCTGTAGCTCCATGATGCGCTGGCGCGCATTGGTGGCCGCGCCGCCGGCCTGCTCGACCAGGAAGGCCATCGGATTGGCCTCGTACATCAGGCGCAGCTTGCCGGCCTTGCCAGGCTCGCGCTTGTCCCAGGGGTAGAGGAAGACGCCGCCACGGGTCAGGATGCGATGCACATCGGCCACCATCGAGGCGATCCAGCGCATATTGAAGTCCTTGGCGCGCGGGCCGGTGGTGCCGGCCAGGCATTCGTCGATATAGCGTGTCACCGGGGCGTCCCAGTGGCGCATATTCGACATATTGATCGCGAACTCCTTGGTGTCCTCGGGGATCTTGATGTCGTCGGCGGTCAGCACCCAGGAGCCCTGCTCGCGGTCCAAGGTGAACATCGCGACGCCGTCGCCCACCGTCAGCACCAGCGTGGTCTGCGGGCCGTAGACACAGTAGCCAGCGGCGACCTGGGCCGTGCCAGGCTGCAGGAAATCGTCCTCACTGACACCCTTGCCGCCCTCGGGTTTGGTCAGCACCGAGAAGATCGTGCCGATCGAGACATTGACGTCGATATTGGACGAACCGTCCAGCGGGTCGAACATCAAGAGGTACTCGCCCTGCGGGAAGCGGTTGGGCACGACGTAGATGCCCTCCATCTCCTCGCTGGCCATGGCCGCCAGATGGCCGCCCCATTCATTGGCCTCGATCAGCACCTCGTTGGCGATGATGTCGAGCTTCTTCTGCACCTCGCCCTGTACGTTCTCCGAGCCGGCCGTGCCCAGCACATCGCCGAGTGCGCCCTTGTTGACGTTGATGGCGATGCGCTTACAGGCGCGCGCCACCACCTCGATCAGCAGTCGCAGCTCCTGCGGGATGTGGCCGTGCTGGCGTTGTTGTTCGATCAGGTACTGGGTCAGGCTGATGCGACGGGTCATGGGGTCAATCCTTTGAGTCTTCAGGAACCGGAAGCCAAGGCGCGCTCGACGATCTCGCGCACATCGTTGGACAGATCGGGTTTGGCCGCGACGCGGGCAATGGCCTCGCGGGCGGCGCTGCGGTAGGGCTCGGCCAGCGCGGTCCAGCGGTCCATGCCGCGCGCCAGGCGGCTGGCGACTTGCGGGTTGATCGCATCGAGCACCAGCACCTGCTCGGCCCAGAACACATAGCCGGCCGCGTCGGCCCGGTGGAAGGCCGCCGGGTTGAACAGGCACAGCGAGAAGATCAGGCTGCGCGCACGGTTGGGGTTCTTCATGCTGAAGTCGGGGTGCTGCAGCAGCTGGCGCACCTTGGCAAAGGTGCGGCCGCCGTGCTCGGCGGCGCGAGCCTGGAGCGCGAACCATTTGTCGATCACCAGTGCATCGTCCTTGAACAACGCGTGGAACTTGGCCAGCGCCGGCTCGGCCAGCTCGGCATGGCCGTTGACCAGGGCGGCCAGCGCGCCCAGGCGGTCGGTCATATTACCGGCGTCCTTGAAGCGCTGGTAGGCGCGGCCCAGCCAGACGCCGGCATCGGGCCGGCTCTGCGCCTTCGCGTCCAGCACCAGCATGGCCAGCGCCAGATTGGCCAGCGCACGCTTGCCTGCGGACACCGGGTCGGGCGTGTAGCCGCCCTTGATCTGGTTGGCCTCAAAAACTGCGATCCAGTCCTCGCGCAGCGCGGCGGCGAGCTGGATCTGTGCGGCCTCGACAGCGGCATGGATGGCTTGCGGATCGACCACCTCCAACTGCTCGGCGATATAGGCCTCGCCCGGCAGGGTCAGGGCCAGCTCCTTGAAGGCAGCGTCCAGCTCGGCGTGGTTCAGCACCGCGCGCATGGCCTCGATGAAGGCCGTGTCCAGCTGCAAGGGCTGGCCACTGCGGACCGCGCCGAGGATGCGGTTCAGCGCCAGGCGCTGGCCGGCTTCCCAACGGTTGAAGGCGTCGGCATCATGGGTCAGCAGCACCAGCAATTCGGCGTCGCTCAGACCGTCGTCCAGCAATACCGGGGCCGAGAAGCCGCGCAGCAGCGAGGGCACCGGCTCGACGGCGATGTCCTGGAAGGTGAAGTGCTGCTCGGTCTCATCCAGTACCAGCAATTGCTCGGCCAAGGCCGTACCGTCACGGCCGAGCAGGCCGGTGACGACCGGGATCACCTGCGGTGGCTGGCCCTTGTTGCTCTGGGTGAGCGTCAGCGTGTATGTTTGCGACGCGGCGTCGTAGCTGCCGCGGGCTTTCACGCGCGGCGTGCCGGACTGTGAGTACCAGCGTTTGAAGGCCTCCAACCGGGTCGTCAGGGCCGAGCCTGGGTTGGCATCGGCGATGGCTTGCGCAAAATCGTCGCAGGTCACGGCCTGGCCGTCATGGCGCTCGAAGTACAGGCTCATGCCCTTCTCGAAGCCGGTACGGCCGACCAGGGTCTGGTACATGCGCACGACTTCCGAGCCCTTCTCGTAGACCGTCGCGGTGTAGAAATTATTGATCTCCACATAGCTGTCGGGACGCACCGGGTGCGCCATCGCGCCCGAGTCTTCCGGGAACTGCATCGCGCGCAGGCCACGCACGTCCTGGATGCGGCAGACCGCCCGCGCGCTGGGCGTGGCGGCCATGTCCATCGAGAATTCCTGATCGCGGAACACGGTCAGGCCTTCTTTGAGCGAGAGCTGGAACCAGTCGCGGCAGGTGACGCGGTTGCCGGTCCAGTTGTGGAAATACTCGTGGGCGACGATGGACTCGATGCGGCCGAAATCGGCGTCCGTGGCCGTGGCCGGCGAGGCCAGCAGGGCGCTGGTGTTGAAGATGTTCAGGCCCTTGTTCTCCATCGCGCCCATATTGAAGTCGGACACGCCGACCACCATGAAGCGCTCCAGGTCCAGCGGCAGCTTGAAGCGCGCTTCGTCCCAAACCATCGAAGCGATCAGCGAGTTCATCGCATGCTCGGTCTTCTCCAGATCGCCGCGGCGCACATAGACCTGCAGCAGATGGTCCCGTCCGGCGCGGGTGCGCACGCGCTGTTCGCGGGCCACCAGATCGCCCGCCACCAGCGCGAACAGATAGGAGGGCTTGGGGAAGGGGTCATGCCATTTGGCGAAGTGCTTGCCGCCAGCCAACTCACCGCTCTCCAGCAGATTGCCGTTGGACAGCAGCACCGGGTACTTGGCCTTGTCGGCGCGCAGCAGCACCGTGTAGACCGCCATCACATCGGGGCGGTCGAGGAAATAGCTGATGCGGCGGAAGCCCTCGGCCTCGCACTGTGTGAAGAAGCCACCCCCCGAGGTGTAGAGGCCGCTCAGCGTGGTGTTCTTGTCCGGTGCGCAGCTGTTGCGGATCTCCAGCGCGAAGTCGGCGTCGGGCACATTGTCGATGATCAGCTCGCCGCCTTCCTGACGGAAGGACACGCTCTCGCCATTGATCAGCACGCGCAGAAGGTTCAGTTCCTCGCCGTGCAGACGCAGCGGGCCGTGCGGCACGGCGTGGTTGCGCTCCAGCTGCATCTTGCTGGTGACCAGGGTCTTGGCCGGGTCGAGATCGAAGGTCAGATCGACCGTGCGGATCCAGAAGGTCGGCGCCAGATAGTCTTCGCGGCGGATCAAGGTGGCAGAGCCTTCACGCATGGTGCTTGTTCTCAATGTTGTTGTGTGGCCCGGCGCGCTGCGCCGGGTGTCTCGTCGGTCTCAGACGCCTTGCTTCAGGCTCTCGGTGATGAACTGATCGAGATCGCCGTCCAGCACTTTCTGCGTGGCCGAGGTCTCGTAGTTGGTGCGCAGATCCTTGATGCGGCTCTGGTCCAGCACATAGCTGCGGATCTGGTGACCCCAGCCCACATCGGTCTTGGTGTCCTCGAGCTTTTGCTGCTCTTCCATGCGCTTGCGCATTTCATGGTCGTACAGGCGCGAGCGCAGGCGCTTCCAGGCGACATCGCGGTTGCTGTGCTGGCTGCGACCGTCCTGACACTGCACGACGATGCCGGTCGGGATGTGGGTCAGGCGCACCGCCGAGTCGGTCTTGTTGATGTGCTGGCCGCCGGCGCCGGAGGCGCGGAAGGTGTCGGTGCGCACATCGGCCGGGTTGATGTCGATCTCGATCGAGTCGTCGACCTCCGGGTAGACGAACAGCGAGGCAAAGCTGGTATGGCGGCCGCCCGAGCTATCGAAGGGGCTCTTGCGCACCAGGCGATGCACGCCGGTCTCGGTGCGCAGCAGGCCGAAGGCATACTCGCCCTCGACCTTGATCGTGGCGCTCTTGATGCCGGCCACATCGCCATCGGTCTGGTCTTCCAGTGTCGTCTTGAAGCCCTTGCGCTCGGCGTACTTCAGGTACTGGCGCAAGAGCATGCCGGCCCAGTCGCAGGCCTCAGTGCCACCGGCGCCGGCCTGGATGTCGATGAAGCAGTTCAGCGGATCGGCCGGGTTGTTGAACATGCGGCGGAATTCCAGCTGCTCGACGATTTCGGCCAGCTTGGCTGCATCGGCCGCTATGCCTTCGAGGCCGGCGAAATCGTCCTCGGCCTTGCTCATCTCGTAGAGCTCGAGGTTGTCGGCCAGATTGCTCGTGAGGCGGTCGATGGTCTGGACCACGTTTTCCAGCGTGCGCTTTTCCTTGCCCAGTTCCTGAGCGCGCTTGGGCTCGTTCCAGACGCTGGGGTTCTCCAGCGCGGCGTTGACCTCGTTCAGCCGCAGTGCTTTGCGGTCGTAGTCAAAGATACCCCCTTAGCGCGTCAGTACGCGCTGTCAGGTCGGCAAGGCTGGCGCCGATGGTGTTGATGCGTTCGATGTCCATGGGATTCCGTGGTTGGGTTGCCGGCGCGGGAGCGCTCGCACGCGCGCTATTTTTACATGGCCGACCCGGGCGGGATTTCCCTGTGTGCCGAGGCCGCCGCCATGGCTTTGAGGGTTATCGATAGTGGGGCTGCCCCAGGGTGGGGCGTGTTTGTCAGAAATCTGTAAGCGCTGCGGTCGCACAGTGCGGTCAGCGCCCGCGAGACCCACTATGCTTTTGCTGACATCATCCTTAAAGCTGATCGCCGAGATCGCCTTGCTGGCAATGGCCGGTCAATGGCTGCTAGGCCTGCTGGCCGGCCAGAAGCGCGAAGGCAATTTCTTCTACCGCCTGCTGCAGGTGCTGACCCAGCCCTTTGTGAAGCTGACCCGGGCGATCAGCCCGCGCGTCGTGCTGGACCGCCACATCCCGCTGGCCGCCTTCCTGCTGATGCTGAGCCTGTGGCTGGTGGTGACGGTGGTCAAGATCAATCTCTGCCTGCAGATCGGAGTGGCGCAATGTCAGTGAACACCCAGCAATCCGGCAAGACCTGGCCCTATCGCCTGCTGAAGCTGCGCGCCATCACCGCCCTGGTGTTCGGTCGCCGTGAGCAGGCCGAGCGGATCTTTGACGAGATGCTGCGGCGCTGGCCGCAGGACAGCTACGCCCTGGCCAGCCGTGCCCATCTGCGCTCGCAGCGCGGCGCGCGCGGCGCGGCGATTGCCGATCTGCAGGCCCTGGTGGCGGCAGCGCCGCAGCGCAGCGCCGGCGACTGGTTCAACCTGGCCTATCTGCTGGAGGCCGAGAGCCGGCTGGAAGAGGCCGAGGCCGCCTTCCGCCAGGCCGTGGCGCTGGATACCAAGCTGGACCGAGCCTGGTACGGCCTGGGCCTGTGCCTGATACGCATGCAACGCTTCGAGGAGGCGCTCGCTGCCCTCAAGCGCAACACCGAACTGCAACCCATGAGCCCTTACGGCTGGTATCAGCTGGCCCGGGTGCATGTGGACCGTCAGGAGCCCGACGAGGCACGGCGCATCATCGCCCACCTCAAGGGCTTCGAGCCCAAGGTCGCCGCGCAACTGGAGCGCGAGACCGGCCTGCTCGCCTGACGGGCGTTCCCACGCAGGCTGCGCGCTGTTGGCGCAGGGGGACGCATCGGTGCCCGGACCGCCGCCAGGCGGGTCGGCCTTGCTTACAACGCGATGGAGACGACAGCGATGCAGTTATCCGAAAGACATCACCAGTACTGGCGAAAGAACCTGCGCATCACCGGGGTTCTGCTGGCGATCTGGTTCGTGGTGACCTTCGTCGTGGGCTTTTACGCCCGCGAACTGAACTTCACCTTTTTTGGCTGGCCGTTCAGCTTCTGGGTCGCATCCCAGGGCGCGCTGATCGTCTACTGCCTGATCATCTGGTACTACGCGCGGACTATGAACCGGCTGGACCAGGAACACGGCGTTGCCGAGGACGAATGACATGGCAGGCTCAACACCCTCAAGCGCAGGCGGCACCTTCAGTGCCAATTCCAACGCTGCTTTCAAAAAGCAGCTCAACAAGGTCTACACCTGGTACACGGGCGGCTTCATCGTCTTCATCATCGCGCTGGCGATCCTGGAGCAGATGGGCCTGCCGCGCCAGTACATCGGTTTCATCTTCCTGATCGCGACGGTGCTGCTGTATGCGGGCATCGGCTTCATGAGCCGCACCTCGGATGCCAGCGAGTACTACGTCGCCGGCCGGCGTGTGCCGGCGATCTACAACGGCATGGCCACCGGCGCCGACTGGATGAGCGCCGCGTCCTTCATCGGCATGGCCGGCACGCTGTACCTGACCGGCTACGGCGGCCTGGCCTTCATCATGGGCTGGACCGGCGGCTACTGCCTGGTGGCGCTGTTCCTGGCGCCCTATCTGCGCAAGTTCGGCCAGTTCACGATTCCCGACTTCCTGGGCGCGCGCTATGAGGGCAATCTGCCGCGCATCCTGGGTGTGGCGGCGGCGATCCTGTGCTCCTTCACCTATGTGGTGGCGCAGATCTACGGCGTGGGCCTGATCACCGCGCGGCTCTCGGGTCTGGCCTTCGAGATCGGGGTCTTCGTCGGCCTGGCCGGCATCCTGGTCTGCTCCTTCCTGGGCGGCATGCGCGCCGTCACCTGGACCCAGGTGGCCCAGTACATCATCCTGATCATTGCCTACCTGATCCCGGTGATCTGGCTGTCGGTCAAGCAGACCAATATCCCGGTGCCGCAGGCCATCTACGGCTACCAGCTGCAGAAGGTCAGCGAGGCCGAGAAGAAGATCAAGGCCGATCCGAAGGAGCAGGAGGTCATCGAGATCTTCAAGGCCCGCGCGGCCGAGTTCGATGCCAAGCTCAAGGATGTGCCGGCCGCGATGGCCGCCGACAAGGCCGCGGCCGAGAGCAAGCTGGCCGCGCTGAAGGCGGCCAATGCCCCGGCGGCCGAGGTCGAGGCGGCGCAAAAGGCGTTGGCGGCCGTGCCGGCCAACGAGGCCGACGCCAAGAAGGCCTGGACGGCCGGCAAGACCGCCAACGAGGCGCGCGCCAAGCCGCTGGCCGGCATGCCGACCCACGGCCAGCAGTTTGCCGGCGATCCGAATGGCGACGAGAAGGCGAAGAAGACCTTCGACGAATCGCGCCGCAACTTCCTGGCCCTGGTGTTCTGCCTGATGGTGGGGACGGCCGCGCTGCCGCACATCCTGATGCGCTACTACACCACGCCCTCGGTCAAGGAGGCGCGCGAGTCGGTGACCTGGAGCCTGTTCTTCATCTTCCTGCTCTACTTCACCGCGCCGGCCCTGGCCGTGCTGGTCAAGTACGAGGTCTTCACCGTGCTGGTGGGCACGCCGTTTGATCAGTTGCCGGCCTGGATCAACAACTGGGCCAAGGTCGACCCGGCCCTGTTGGCGGTGGCCGATATCAACAAGGACGGCATCTTCCAGCTCGGCGAGATGAGGATCGGCGGCGACATCATCGTGCTGGCCACGCCGGAGATCGGTGGCCTGCCCTATGTGATCTCGGGCATGGTCGCGGCCGGCGGTCTGGCGGCGGCGCTGTCCACCGCCGACGGTCTGCTGCTGACCATCGCCAACGCGCTGAGCCACGATGTCTACTACAAGATGATCGACCCGAACGCCTCGACCGCCCGCCGCGTCACCATCTCCAAGGTGCTGCTGCTGGTGGTGGCGCTGGCTGCGGCTTATGTCGCGGCGCAGAAGCCGGCCGACATCCTGTTCCTGGTCTCCGCTGCGTTCTCGTTCGCGGCCGCTGCCTTCTTCCCGGCCCTGGTGCTGGGGGTGTTCTGGAAGCGCGCCAACAAATGGGGTGCGTCGCTGGGCATCGCGGCCGGTCTGGGCATCACCTTCTACTACATGGGGACGACCCAGCCCTGGCTGCGCGGCGTGTTCGGCGTGACCTCGCCGATCGAGCTGTGGTGGGGGATCCTGCCGATCTCGGCCGGCCTGTTCGGTGTGCCGCTGGGCTTTGCGGTGATCATCATCGTCAGCCTGATCACGCCGGCGCCGAGCAAGGACACGCAGGAACTGGTCGAGCATGTGCGCTATCCGGACCTGCGTCTGGGCCAGGCCTGATGCTTCTTTGATCAAGTCTTGATCTGAATCGGCCCCGCAGCTTGCTGCGGGGCTTTTTTCATGAATGATCACCCCATGAGCGATCCACCTCATGCCACGCCGTCCGCCAGCCTGCTGGGACATCTGCGCAGCGAGCTGTGCGCGCATGCCCCATTCGCGCAGATGCAGGCCACCCATGTGGAACGCTTTCTGGCCGCCGCCAGCCAGGCCTATTACGGCCCGGGCGAGCTGCTGTTGGCGCCGGAGCAGGGGCCGGTCGAGCATCTGCTGTTCGTGCGCCAGGGAGCGGTGACGGCCCAGCGCGGCATGGCCGAGGCCACCGGCGGCTTTCATTTCGAACCGGGCGATTTCGTCCCGGTCGGCGCGCTGATGGGCGCGCGCGCCGTCACCGCCACCTACACCTCGCAGGGCGATACCTTCTGCCTGCTGCTGCCGGCGGCCGAAGTGCATGGACTGGCCCGGGTGAGCGCGCCTTTTGCCGATTTCCTGAACCGCCGCGTCGCGCAGTTTCTGGCGCTATCGCGCCGTGCGCTGCAGGTGGCCTACTCCTCGCAGACCCTGTCCGAGCAGTCGATGGAGACGCCGCTGGCCCAGCTGGCCCGCAAATCACCGACCGGCGTCGCGCCCGAGACCCCGCTGGCGCAGGCCCTCTTGCTGATGCACCAGCAACACATCGGCTCGGTGCTGGTGCTGGACGCCGCCGGCGCGCCGCTGGGCATCCTGACCCGCCACGATGTGCTGGCGCGCATCACCCTGCCGCAGTTGCCGCTGAGCCGGCCGATTTCGGAAGTCATGAGTACGCCGGTGCTGTGCCTGCGCGGCGATGACACGGCCCAGGACGCGGCGCTGCTGATGTCGCGCCACGGCCTGCGCCATGTGCCGGTGCTCGGCGAGGGAGGGGCGGTCGTGGGCATCGTCTCGGAGCGCGATCTGTTCGCGATGCAGCGCCTGTCGCTCAAGCAGGTCAGCACCGCGATACGCAATGCCCAGGATGTGGACACGCTGCGCGTGGTGGCCCAGGACATCCGCCGCTTTGCCCGCAACCTGCTCGGCCAGGGCGTGGCCGCGCGGCAGCTGACCGAGCTGATCTCCCATCTCAACGATGTGCTGACCCAGCGCCTGCTGCAGCTGCTGGCCGAAGCCCATGGGCTGGACATGGGCCGTGCCTGCTGGCTGGCCTTTGGCTCCGAGGGGCGCGGCGAGCAGACCATTGCCACCGACCAGGACAACGGCCTGATATTCGAGAGCAGCGACCCTGCCGCCGACCGGCCGCGCTGGCTGGCGTTTGCGCGGGCGGCCAACGAGGCTCTCGATGCCTGCGGCTACCCGCTGTGCAAGGGCCAGGTGATGGCCAGCAACCCGGCCTGTTGCCTGAGCCAGCAGGAGTGGCTGGAAGCCTTCAGCGCCTGGATGGAGCACGGCGCGCCGGAGGATTTGCTGAAGGCCAGCATCTATTTCGACTTCCGGCCGATCTGGGGCGAGGCCAGGCTGGCGCGGCCGCTGCGCGCCCTGGTCAGCGACCATGCGGCGCGGCTGCCGCGCTTCATGCGCCAGATGGCCGAGAACGCGCTGCGCAACCGCACCCCGCTGAACTGGCTGGGTGCCGTCGAGGCCCAGCAGATCGGTGGCCGCGAGGGTGTGGACCTGAAGCTCGGCGGCACGGCCCTGTTTGTCGATGTGGCCCGGCTCTACGCGCTGGCCCATGGCGTGGCCGAAACCGGCACCCGGGCCCGTTTCGAGGCCCTGGGACGGGTGCTGCAGGCGCCTGCGCACGAGCGCGAGGGCTGGATCGGCGCCTTCGAGTTCCTGCAGATGCTCAGGCTGCGGGTGCAGATGGAGGGCAATACCACCCACCCCAACTGGATCGCGCTGGACGAACTCAATGACATCGACCGCCGTGTGCTCAAGGAGAGCTACAAGGTGGCGCGTCGTCTGCAGCAGCGCCTGGAACTGGACTATCTGCGATGAGCGGCTGGTGGCAGCGCCTGACAGGCCGCGGCAGCGTCGATGCACAGCAGCGCTGGGTGGTGCTCGATGTCGAGACCACCGGGCTGGACCTGGAACGCGACCGGCTGCTGGCGATCGCGGCCATCGCGGTGGAGCTCAGGCCCGAGCCCCGCATCCTGCTGGGAGATAGTTTCGAGATCCTGCTGCGCCAGGACGAGGCCCGGCCCGTGCCGGCCGACTACAAGGCCAATATCCTGCTGCACGGCATCGGCCTGGCGGCCCAGCGCAGCGGCGTCGAGCCGGCGACGGCGCTGCGGGCCTTTGAGCAGTGGGTCGGCGCGGCGCCGCTGCTGGCCTTCCATGCAGCGTTTGACGAGGGCATGATCCAGCGCGAGATGGGCCGGCTGCTGGGCCACCGCCTGTCCAACCGCTGGCTGGATCTGGAGCCGGTGGCCGCCGTGCTGCATGCCCAGGGGCGGCGGCGCTCGCTGGACGAGTGGATGGCGCACTTCGGCATTCGCTGCGCACAGCGCCATCAGGCGGCCGCCGACACCCTGGCCACGGCCGAGTTGCTGCTGCGGCTGTGGCCGGTCTTGCGCGAGCGGGGCGAGACCCGCTTCAGCGATCTGCGCCGCATCGCCGGCCAGCGGCGCTGGCTGGCCGCCTGAGCCCTGGGTGCCGACCCCGCCCCCACCCCTGTGGCACACTCGCGCGCTTCAAGATTTAGCCTTGGCTTTCGCTGTTTTGGACAAGATCCTGCTTCAAATTGCCGCCGAACTGAAGGTTCGCCCGGCCCAGATCAACGCGGCGGTGGAGCTGCTCGATGGCGGCGCCACCGTGCCCTTCATCGCCCGCTACCGCAAGGAAGTCACCGACGGCCTGGACGACATCCAGCTGCGCGAGCTGGAGTCGCGCCTGGGCTATCTGCGCGAGCTGGAGGACCGCCGCGCCGCCGTGCTCAAGAGCATCGAAGAGCAGGGCAAGCTGACGCCGGAGCTGCAGGCCGCCATCCTGGCCGTGCCGACCAAGCAGGAGCTCGAAGACCTCTACCTGCCCTACAAGCAAAAGCGCCGCACCAAGGGCATGATCGCCCGCGAGGCCGGCCTGGAGCCGCTGGCCGACAAGCTGTTTGCCGACCCGACGCTGGATCCGCAGGCTGAGGCTGCTGCGTTCATCAATGCAGAGCTGGGCTTTGCCGATGCTTTCGCCGTGCTGGACGGCGTGCGCGACCTGCTCAGCGAGCGCTGGGCCGAGGACGCCTTGCTGATCGGCAAGCTGCGCGAATGGTTGTGGGCCGAGGGCCTGTTCAAGTCCAAGCTGATGGACGGCAAGGACGAGAACAACCCGGACATCTCCAAGTTCCGCGACTATTTCGACTACGCCGAGCCCATCCGTACCGTGCCCTCGCACCGTGCGCTGGCGGTGTTTCGCGGCCGCACGCAGGAGTTTCTCGATGCCAAGCTGGTGCTGGACGAGGAGATCGTGGCCGGCCAGCCCGGCTTGGCCGAGGGGCGCATCGCCCGCCACCTGGGCTGGAGCCCCGCCGGCCGGGCCGGCGACACCCTGATCCGCAAGACCGTGGCCTGGACCTGGAAGGTCAAGCTCAGCATGAGTCTGGAACGCGATCTGTTCTCGCGCCTGCGCGAGGAGGCCGAGAAAGTGGCGATCAAGGTGTTCGCCGAGAACCTGCGCGATCTGCTCTTGGCCGCACCGGCCGGCAAGCGCGTCGTGATGGGGCTGGATCCGGGCATACGCACCGGCGTCAAGGTGGCGGTGGTGTCGGACACCGGCCGTGTGCTGGACACACATACCGTCTACCCGCATGAGCCGCGCAAGGACTGGGAGGGCTCGCTGCACACGCTGGGTCGCCTGGTGGCCACGCACGGCGTCAACCTGATCGCGATCGGCAACGGCACGGCCAGCCGCGAGACCGACAAACTGGCCGCCGACCTGATCAAGCGCATCCAGCAGCTTGCGCCCGGCACCATCATCGAGAAGGTGGTCGTCAGCGAGGCTGGCGCCTCGGTCTACTCGGCCTCCGAGTTCGCCTCCAAGGAGCTGCCGGATCTGGATGTGTCGCTGCGCGGCGCCGTGTCGATCGCGCGCCGCCTGCAGGACCCGCTGGCCGAGCTGGTCAAGATCGATCCGAAGAGCATAGGCGTCGGCCAGTACCAGCACGATGTCAACCAGAGCGAGCTGGCCAAGACCCTGGACGCCGTCGTTGAGGACTGCGTGAACTCGGTGGGCGTGGATCTGAACACCGCTTCGGCGCCGCTGCTTGCGCGGGTTTCGGGCCTGTCGGGCACGGTGGCCGCTTCCATCGTGCGCTGGCGCGATGCCAACGGTGCTTTCAAGGATCGCCAGCAGCTGCTGGCCGTGACGGGTCTGGGTCCCAAGACCTTCGAGCAGTCGGCTGGTTTCCTGCGCATCCGTGATGGCGAGAACCCGCTGGACCTGACCGGCGTGCACCCAGAGACCTACCCGGTGGTGCAGAAGATCATGGCAGCGGTGCAGCGGCCGGTCGCCGACATCATGGGCAAGAGCGATGTGATCCGCACGCTGAAGCCCGAGGCCTTTGCCGACGACAAGTTCGGTGCGATCACGGTCAAGGACATCCTGACCGAGCTGGAGAAGCCGGGCCGCGACCCGCGCCCGGACTTCAAGGTGGCGCGCTTCAATGACGGCGTCGAGGACATCAAGGACCTGACCGAAGGCATGGTGCTGGAGGGCACGGTGTCCAATGTCGCGCAGTTTGGCGCCTTCATCGACCTGGGCGTGCACCAGGACGGCCTGGTCCATGTCAGCCAGCTGGCCAACAAGTTCGTCAGCGATGCGCGCGAGGTCGTCAAGACCGGCGACATCGTGAAGGTGAGGGTGCTGGAGGTCGACCTGGCCCGCAAGCGCATCTCGCTGACGATGAAGCTCGATGCCGCGCCGGCCCCCCGTGGCGCCGCCAAGGCCGACAACAGCTACCGCCCGGCCGCACGCCATGAGCGCCCGGCCGCCGGCCGCGCACCGGCCGCAGC
>NZ_JAQOWX010000069.1:0-30802 GCF_028462495.1 Paucibacter sp. XJ19-41 | reverse complement strand
TTGCGTTGCAGGGCATTGTCTTCAGGCCTTCAGCTTAGCGTCAGAGTATTGACACGGACTGTGCGGGTCCCGTTTTTCTTGTCAGCGCTCGAAGACGGCGATCGACTCGACGTGGGCCGTGTGCGGGAACATATTCACCGCACTGGCCGCCGTGCAACGGTAGCCAGCCACATTGACCAGCAGCCCCGCATCGCGCGCCAGCGTGGCCGGGTTGCAGCTGACATAGACGATGCGCTGGGGCGGCGTCCAGCCCGGAGCCAGGCTCGGGTCCTGAGCGATGTCGGCCACCGCCTTGGCCAGCGCGAACGCACCTTCGCGCGGCGGGTCCACCAGCCATTTATCCGCCACACCGTCGGCTGCCAGCAACTCGGGCGTCATCTCGAACAGATTGCGCGCGACAAAGGCAGTATTGCCATCCAGCCCATTGCGCCTGGCGTTCTCGCGGGAGCGCTGCACCAAGGTCTCGCTGCCCTCGATGCCCAGCACCTCGCGCGCCTGGGTGGCCAGCGGCAGGGTGAAGTTGCCCAGGCCGCAGAACCAGTCGATCACCCGCTCGTTCTTGCGCACCTGCAGCAGCCGCAGCGCGCGGCCGACCAGCACCGTGTTGATATGCGGATTGACCTGGGTGAAATCAGTCGGCTTGAAGGGCATCACGACGCCGAACTCCGGCAAGGTGTAGGCCAGCTCCGGGCCGCCCTCGTCGAGCAGCTTGACCGTGTCCGGCCCCTTGGGCTGCAACCACCATTGCACGCCCGGATGAGCGGCCGCGAACTCGCGCAGCTTGGTCAGATCGGAGTCGGGCAGCGGATTCAGGTGGCGCAGGACCAGCGCGATCACCTGCTCCCCCATGGCCAGCTCGATCTGCGGCAGCCGGTCGCGCTCGGCCATGCTGGCGATCAGCTCGCGCAGCGGCATCAGCATGTCGCTGACCACCGCCGGTACGACCTTGCAGACCTGCATATCGGCCACATAGCGGCTCTTGCGCTCATGGAAGCCGATCAGCACCTGGCCCTTCTTGGCCACATAGCGGACCGAGAAGCGCGCGCGATAGCGATAGCCCCAGGCCGGGCCTTCGATAGGCCGCAACAGGGTCTCGGGCTTGACCTTGCCGAGGTGCCAGAGGTTGTCCTCAACGACCCGCTGCTTGACGGCGACCTGGGCCCCGGTGTGCAGATGCTGCATCTTGCAGCCGCCACAAGCGCCCGCATGCAGGCCGAAATTGGGGCAGCCGGGTACGACCCGCTGTGAGCTCTCGCGGCGCATCGCCACCAGGGCGCCCTGCTCCCAGTTGTTCTTCTTGCGGCCGACGGTGACCTGCACCTCTTCACCGGGCAAAGCGCCCTCGATGAACACCACCTTGCCTTCGGTATTGTGGGCAACGCCCTGCGCTTCCAGGTCCAGCGATTCGACCTTCAGCCATTCGGATTGTTGAGTCATGGCCGGGATTATCCCTGCGGCCGCACTCAGTCCCCGCTTCAGAAGATCGCGTCGCGGTTGATGCCGTGCCGCATCATATTGCGCTTGAGCTTGTTGAGCGCCTCGATCTGGATCTGCCGGATGCGCTCGCGCGTCAAGCCCAGCCGGATCGCCAGCACATCCAGGGTCTCGGGCTCGCGGTCACTCAGGCCATAGCGGCCGGCCAGCACCTCGCGCTCGCGCTCGTTCAAGGCCGCCAGACCATGCTCCAGCAATTCCTCCAGCTCATGGCTGAGCCGCAGCCCCAGCGGATCGACCGCCTGCTCGTCGGCCACCAGATCCATCATCGACTCGCCGCCCTCGCCGTTACGATCGACCGGTGAGTCCAGCGAGGTCGGCAGCTCGGCATAGGCCAGCAGCTCGGCAACCTCGGCCAGCGGCCGGCCCAGCACGGCCGCAATATCCTCGGCGCGCACCACCGACTCGGTGCCGTTCTGGCTGCGCAAGGCCTCCAGCGCCCGACGCGCCTTCAGCACATGGTTGAGCTCGCGCACGATATGCACCGGCAGCCGCACCAGCCGGGCCTGATGCATCAAGGCGCGCTCGATGCTCTGGCGTATCCACCAGCTGGCATAGGTCGAGAAACGGAAGCCACGCTCGGGCTCGAACTTGCCGATCGCATGCATCAGGCCGAGATTGCCCTCCTCGATCAGATCGCTCATCGGCAGGCCGCGGCCGAGATAGTTCTTCGCGATGCTGACCACCAAGCGCAGGTTGTGCTCGATCATCGCCTGGCGGGCGGCGAATTCGCCGGCCCGGGCCCGCACCGCCGTGTCGTACTCCTGCTGCGGCGTCAGCAGCGGCGTGCGGCGGATATCGCGCAGATAGGCCTGCAGCGCATTGCCCAGGTCGACATCGGCGGCCGGCGCCGCGCCATTGCGCAAGATCTGGACCTCGTCATCTTCAGGCCCGGCCGCTGTGGGAGCGGCAGCCCCATCCTCGGCCAGCAGCCGCTCCAGATCGGCCGGCGGCGGCAACGGTGGCGCGAGTGAGCCGTTGGACAGATGGGGCGCGGCGCGTTTCATGGTGTCAGCACGGCGCCCTCACTCGTTAGCGGGACGGCAGCAACTTGGCCGGATCGATCGGCTTGCCTTGCTTGCGCACTTCGAAGTGCAGCTTGACCTGGTCGGCATCGCTGGAACCCATCTCGGCAATCTTCTGGCCCTTGCGCACCGCCTGGTCTTCCTTGACCAGCAAGCTCTGGTTGTGCGCGTAAGCCGTCAGGTAGGTGGTGTTGTGCTTGATGATGACCAGATTGCCATATCCGCGCAAGCCCGAACCTGCGTAAACCANGCATCGCTGGAACCCATCTCGGCAATCTTCTGGCCCTTGCGCACCGCCTGGTCTTCCTTGACCAGCAAGCTCTGGTTGTGCGCGTAAGCCGTCAGGTAGGTGGTGTTGTGCTTGATGATGACCAGATTGCCATATCCGCGCAAGCCCGAACCTGCGTAAACCACGCGCCCGTCGGCAGCCGCCAGCACCGGGTCGCCGGCCTTGCCGGTGAACACCAGACCCTTGTTCTTGACTTCGTCGAAACCGGCGGCCACCGCACCGGCGGCCGGCCAGCCCCAGGGCGGCTCATCCTCGGAGCCGGCTACCGCCGGCGGCGTGGCCGTCGGCGCGCTGGCGGCCGCAGGCGGCGCCGAGGCCGCCATCGCTGGCGGCTTGCCATCCAACGGCCGGCTCTCGACCTTGGCGCTCGTGACCGGACGCGCGCTGACCGACGCCGCGTCGACGCTCGGCGTCACCACGCGCAAGACCTGACCCACCTCGATGCGGTTGGCATTGTCGATGCCGTTCCATTTCGCCAGGTCGCGCCAGTTCTGGCCGTTGTCCAGCGCGATGCGGATCAGCGTGTCACCGGGCTTGACGGTGTAGTAGCCCGGCTTGCCGGCATTCTCGGCACCCGGCAGCGGCTTGACCTCGGGCGCGGGCTGCGCCTCCGGGCTGCCCGAGGGTGCCGCAACCGGCTTGGCCGCGCCATTCATCGGTCGGTCCTCCACCGGGGCACGGTGCTTGGGCGAGGCGCAACCGACGATCAGGGCGCAGATCGCGACGGCCCAAAGGCCGGCGGGAAATTGGGTGTTGCGGGTAGGGTTCAGTGGCATGCGTTTCAGCGTTGGGTGGATGGCCCGGCAGACAGGGCACGGCGGGCGCTCTTACGTCACGCCCGATTTTAAAGGCACGAAAAGCACCGCCTCATGAAGCGTGCGGACAAAACGGCTAGCACCTGTTTCCTGCAGATGGTCGACCACCACCAAGACCTGACCCCGACCGCCCGGCGCCTGCATCGGCGCCACCAGCCGGCCACCCGGCGCCAGCTGGGCCATCCAGGCCTCGGGCAGATCGTCGCCGCCGGCCGCCGCGATGATGCCGTCATAAGGGCCGCTCGGCGCATGGCCCAGCCGCCCATCGCCATAAATCAGCCGGACACCGCCCAGATTCAGCGTCGCCAGGCTGGCGCGGGCCTTGTCATGCAGCGGCTTGATGCGCTCGATGCTGGTGACCTGGCGCGCCAGCCGGGCCAGCACGGCGGCCTGGTAGCCGCAGCCGGTGCCGATCTCCAGCACCCGCCCCATCAGCGCGCCGGACTCCTTGGAGGCGCCGGGGCGGGCCAGTAGCAGCTCGATCATGCGACCGACCACCGAGGGCTTGGAGATGGTCTGGCCATGGCCGATCGGCAGACTGGTGTCCTCATAGGCCTGGATGGCCAGCGCGGTGTCGACGAATTCATGGCGCGGCACGCCGGCCAGCGCCTGCAGCACCCGCTCGTCACGCAGGCCCTCACGTTGAAGGCGCTGCACCATGCGCAGGCGCACGCCGGCCGAATCCATGCCCAGCCCACTGGGCGCTGCACGCCGGGCCGCGTCGGCGGTGGCCTGCTGCAGATGGCGCTGCGGCATCAGCAGCTCGCGTACCGGCGCAGCGCCGCGGCCACCCAGCTTGTCCAGCGGCAGCGGGAAGCGCTTCTTGGGCGTTTCGGGCGGCGTCGCGCTCATGGGGTCTGGCCCAGGCGCTGGCGCCAGGCCGGCAGCGAGGCGTGGTCGCTCAGATCGACCTGCAGCGGTGTGATCGACACCATGTCGTTGGCGCAGGCATGGAAGTCGGTGCCTTCGCCGGCCTCGCGGGCATCGCCCGCCGGGCCGATCCAGTAGATCGTCTCGCCGCGCGGGCTTTGCTGGCAGATCACCGGCGCGCTGGCATGTCGCCGCCCCAGGCGCGTGATGCGGCGCGGCAGGGCCGCGACATCGGCACGATTGGGCAGGTTCACATTGAGCAAAAAGGCCTGGCCCAGGCCGCCGGCCAGCACCTGCTCGATCAAGGCCCGGGCCGCTGCGGCGGCCGCATCGAGATGGCCCCAGCCCTTTTCGACCTGCGAGAACGCGATCGACGGGATGCCGAACAGATAGCCCTCGGTGGCGGCCGCCACCGTGCCCGAGTACAGGGTGTCGTCCCCCATGTTCGCGCCGTTGTTGATGCCCGAAAGCACCAGGTCGGGCCGATAGTCCAAGAGACCGGTCAAGGCCACATGGACGCAGTCGGACGGCGTGCCGTTGACATAGCGAAAACCGTTGCCGGCGGTGTAGACCGACAGCGGCCGACCCAGCGTCAGCGCATTGGAGGTGCCGCTGGCATTTTGCTCGGGGGCGATCACATCGATCTGACCCAGGCCCTCGCAGGCCTTGACCAGGGCCGCCAGCCCCGGTGCCAGATAACCATCGTCGTTTGCTATCAGGATACGCATGGCGGCATTGTAGGCATCGCGTCACCTGGGCGACCCCTTGTCTTCTCACCCCTGCTTATCATCGATCAACATGGAAAACCGGAGTCAAACCCATGCAAGCCTGGCTGTGCGAGAACCCCGTGGGCGTCGAGGCCCTGAGCTGGAAGGAAATGCCGACCGCCGAGCCCGGCGCCGGCCAGATCCGCGTGGCGATCAAGGCCGCCAGCCTTAACTTCCCGGACCTGTTGATCGTGCAGGGCAAGTATCAGATGAAGCCGCCGCTGCCCTTTGTACCGGGCACCGAGTTCGCCGGCGTGGTCGACGCGGTGGGCGACGGCGTCAAGGGCTTCAAGCCCGGCGATGCGGTGGCCGCGTTTGCGGGCACTGGCGGCTTTGCCAGTCATGCCTGCATCCCGGCCGCACTGGCGATGCCGCTGCCGCCGGGCTTTGCCTTCGAGGATGCGGCCGCTTTCATCTGCACCTATGCCACCAGCCACCATGCGCTGCTCGACCGCGCCGCGCTGCAGCCCGGCGAGACGGTGCTGATACTGGGCGCGGCCGGCGGGGTTGGCACGGCCGCGATCCAGATCGCCAAGGCGGTGGGCGCACGGGTGATCGCGGCGGCCTCGTCCGACGAGAAGTGTGCGCGCTGCCTGGAGATCGGGGCCGATGCCGCGATCAACTACAGCCGAGGCACGCTGCGCGAGGACATCAAGGCATTGACCGAGGGCAAAGGGCCCGACGTAGTCTATGACCCGGTGGGCGGCGATCTGGCCGAGCCGGTGTTCCGCTCGATCGCCTGGCGTGGCCGCTATCTGGTGGTGGGCTTCGCGCAGGGCCAGATCCCGGCGCTGCCGCTGAACCTCGCGCTCTTGAAGGGGGCCGCTATCGTCGGCGTGTTCTGGGGCGAGTTCGCCAAGCGGGAACCGCAGCGCAATGCCGCGATGCTGGCTCAGCTGGCCGGCTGGTACGCCCAGGGCAAGATCAAGCCGGTCCTGGACCGCGTGCTGCCGATGACGGAATTGCCCGCCGCGTTCGCGCGCATGAGCAGCCGCCAGGTGGTCGGCAAGGTGGTGTTGAGCCAGGCCTGAGCCGCAGCGAAGCGCTGCCGCAACATCTGGCTACGCGTGCCCTGCTTTCGCGGGGCATGCGCGGTCTCGGTTGTGCGCTAGGATGCCGGTCGAGCGGAGCCTCACACCATGGCAGTCAAAGTCCTGATTATTGAAGACAACCCCGTCGCGCGCAGTTTTCTGTGCCGCGTCGTGCGAGAGAGTTTCAGCGATGCAATGGAGATCACCGAAGCCGGCGATCTCGAGGGCGCGCGACGCCATGTCGCCCGCGTGGCGCAGGAGAGCCCCGAAATCGGCTTCAAGCTGATCCTGGTCGATCTGGAGTTGCCGGACGGCAATGGCATGGAGTTCTTGGCCGAGCTGGCCGGCACGCCGTCGGTCAAGGTCGTCACGACGCTGTATTCCGACGACGACCACCTCTTCCCGGCCCTGCAATGCGGGGCCGATGGCTATCTGCTGAAGGAAGACCGTTTCGAGGTGCTGGTCGAAGAGTTGCAGCGTATCGTGCGCGGCCAGCCGCCGCTATCACCGGCGATCGCGCGCCGTCTGCTCTCGCATTTCCGGCCCGGCTCCAGTGGCGATAGCGGCCCGATGAGCCTGAACTCGGCGCTGAACTCGGGCTTCAGCCCGCTGTCCTCCAGCGCCGCACCATCCAGCGGCCGGGGTGTCGTGCTGGACCCTCCGCCCGAGTGGGAACGCCTGACCCCGCGCGAGAACGAGGTGCTGACCTATCTGAGCAAGGGTTTCACGATCAAGGAAATCGCCAATTTGATGGGCATCAAGTGGTTCACCGTCAACGACCACATCAAGTCCATCTATAAGAAGCTCAATGTCTCCAGCCGCGCCGAAGCGGCGGTGCTGGCCAGCAAGCAAGGCCTGGTCTGAGGACCAGAGCTAGGCTTAGGCAGCTGGCTTAGACATCGACCCACTGAATCAGCAGTGACAGCAGCTGCAGCATCGCGCTCAGCCGCATGAAGGGCATGACCGGGCGCTGACCCAGCCCGGCGGCGCCCGCCAGCGCATGCAGGCCGCGGTAAGTCGCCGCCAGTGCCAGCGGCAGCACGAAAGCCGCCGCCCAGTACTGCCCGTCATCACGACCGAACAGCGTGTAGGGATTGCACAAGGCCACCGCCGCCAACAGGGTCAGTTGTTGAGCCAGCCGCAGCCGCGCCGGTGCGACCAGGACTTGAATACCTGTTGCTTCTTGCATCTCGACTCCAGAAATCGCGCCGCAGGCGCCGTGTCAGTCCGCCGCCATCTTCGGCCCAACGGTGTCGCATGATGCAAAGGCTTTATTAAGCGCGTCTTAAGCGATGATGAAACTTGTCACAGGGCAGCCCCGCTGATTCAGCGCCTCCAGTCGCCGCGTCGACCGTCATAGCGGTCATAGCGATTGGGAACACCATCGCCGTCGCGATCCCAGGCCGGGTTGTAGAGCCGGTCACGGCGGTTGGGGATGCCATCACCATCGCGATCCCAGCGCGTCGGCTCCTGATAGTGGCGCGAGTGATAGGGCCGCGAGGGGTAGATCGGCTCGACATAGACCGGGCGGGGCTGGACATAGACCGGCGCATGGCTCTGGCTGCCAATCGTGACCGACCAGCGCACATCCGGCTCCCGCGCCGCAGCAGCGCCAGCGCACAGCAGGCCGACAAGACCGAGACTCGCAATCACCGTGTTTCTGTTCTTCATGAGCATGGACTCCTCTGATGACAGGCAAGGATCCGAACTGGATGCTGCCGCCACCACCCAACGAGCCACGAGACGCGCGCGCCGACATGCCGACTGTGAAAACGGGTAAAGCTTGTTGCCTGCCTTGTATTCGCTTGCGAGCACGGTAAGCACATGCAACATCGGGTAGGTCCGGTCCTACCTCGCGGTTGGTGCAGCGCCGATGGTGGCCTGCTTGCTGACGATCAATAGTTGGACCTCAGGCCGCAAGACGTTGTGTCGGTGGCCACCCCCAACCAAGGAGGCTCAGATGAGCATCAGCAGCAGTTCAGTCATTTCCTCGGACAAGGTCGAAGGCACGGCCGTCTATAACGTCAATGGCGACAAACTCGGCTCCATCGATGACCTGATGATCGACAAGCGCTCGGGCATGGTCCGCTATGCATCGCTGGAGTTCGGCGGCTTCATGGGCATAGGCACCGATCGCTACCCGCTGCCCTGGAGCCTGCTGAAGTACGACACCGCGCTGGACGGCTATGTCGTCCCTCTGCAGAAGGACCAGCTCGAGAGCGCGCCCCGCTATGCGCAGTCCGACGCGCCGGAGTACACCGACGAATACGGCCGCAAGGTCTATGACTACTACGGCGTGAACTGGATGTAAGCGGCCGCAGGCGGGCCAGGCTCGAAAGGGATCAGCCCGCCAGTTCCTCGAAGCCGCCGTTGGAGACAAACACCCGCACGCTGTCACCGCCCGAGGCCTTGGCCTCGGCGCAGGCCAGCGTGGCGGCGCCGATCACCGACTCGACCGTCTCCAGATTGGGCTGCAGCTGCACCACGCCGACGCAGGCCTTGACGCGGGTGCGGTGCAGGCCCCAGCGCAGCCGGTAAGCGGCAATCGCCGAGCGGATCTTCTCGGCCACGATCTGGGCGTAGTGCTGATCGCAATCGGGCAGCAGCACCGCGAAATGGTCGGTCTCCAGCCGCGCTACCAGGTCGGAGGCGCGCACCTTGGTCACCAGCATCTGGCCCAGGCCGTAGAGGAAATGGTCGGCCACCTCGCTGCCCATGCTGGTCAGCACCTCCTGGAACTTGTCGACATCGATCCACAACACTGAGACCGGCTCATGGCGGCGGCTGCCGACATGCTCGGCCAGCCGGCGCTCGAACTCGCGCCGGTTCGCCAGCTCGGTCAGCGCGTCGTGCTTGGCGGTCCAGGTCGGCTGCATGCGCAGCTGGCGCGCGGCCGTCACGTCGTCGATCACCCACAGCGCCTCGCCGGCCGGTACATCCCAGTGCACCGGCGTGGCCTGCAAGCGGCCCCAGAAGCGGGAGCCGTCCTGACGCACATACTCGATCTCCTCGTCCAGTGGTCGCCCGGCCGCGAAGGCCTGCGCCATGCGCTCGAAGACGCCGCTATGGGCCCCGTCCGAGACATGGACCGAACGGGTGGCCTGGCCGCTCAAATCGGTCTCGTCGCCATGGCCGAACAAATGATTGAAATACTCGCTGACCACCTCGAAGCGCGGCCCCTGGACAAAGCCCACCGCCATCGGTGCGCGCACCAGCAGCGCACGCATACGCGCGGCAATCACATCGTTGGAGCTGCCATCCACGGGCGGATTTGCTGGGTCTTGCATCGAGGTCTCCTAGGCGCCGGGCGCACCACACGCCGCAACTATCGCAGGTGTAACGTGTTTGCGCCCCGCCGGAAACCCCGAACAGCTTGCGATTGGCCGGGTATTTCGGCGCGGCGCCCCCCGTCACCGGCTCATGCCGGCTCAGGGCGAGCAGGCCGCCGTTGCTGCCGCGCCGCGGTCGGTCGCGCTCAGCGGTGAGCCCTTGTCCAGCACCACCCGCCACTGGCCGGGCGCCTCCATGCGCCAGACCGAGTTGAAGCGCACGATGGCCTCCCCCTGGGGATTGCGCACCAGACCGGTCGAATAGGCCAGGCTGCCATCGGCCAGCACCTCGACCTGGTCGGGCGCCCAGGAAAACGGCGCCGTCTGCCCTTCGAAGAAGCCTTTCCAGCCGGCCAGCACGGCCGCGCTGCCACGCAACACCTCCGCACCGTTGAAGAACAGCGCCTGGGCCGATAGATGGTCGGCAAAGGCAGCCAGATCGCGCTGGGCCATGCTGCGCGCAAACGCGCATTCGGCGGCCCAGACCTGGGCACGCGCCTGCGCCAGGTCCGGCTGAGCCTGGGCCTGCATGCCTGCGCCCATCAGCAGCGCTCCGATCCAGGCTGTGTTTGCCATCTCATGCTCCTCATTCAAGCCTCGGGGGCAATTTGCTCCGCATAGTCGTAGAGCGCGCCGAGGATGTCCTGGCCCCGCTCGTCGGCCGCCTCGCTGAGCTGATCGACCCGCTCGAAGAAGGCCTGCAGACTCAGCCCGCCGCCCTCGCCGGCATGCAGGCGCGCCGCGCAATGGGCCTGCCAGCGCTCGCGATCGGCCTCGTCCAAGGTATCGGGGAAGTTTCGGGCACGATAGCGGAACAACAGCTCGTCCAGTCGCGCATCAGCAAACACCGTCTTGCCCTGCGCCACCCGCTCGGCCAGCCGCTCGGGGCTCAGCTCGCGCAGGCGCTGCAGCAGGCGCCGATCCTCGTTGCCGACGAAGCCGCCGTACAGGTCTTCGTCGACATCGGGCGTGCCTGCCGGTGCCGGGCGCGCGAACACCTCGCCCCACAGCCCGTCCAGCAGCCGGCCCTGCGTGGCCAGCTTTTCGGCATGGGCCAGGCCCTGCGCCATGTCCAGACCCCAGCGCTGGGCCATGGCCGGCGACAGGGTCTTCAGATTGCCGATCACGACCGGCGACTTGTTGACATGGATGGTCTTGATCGGCAGCCGGGCCACGCCCTCGGGCAGCTCGTCCTGCTTGGTGAACAGGCGCTCGCGGATTGCTGCGGCGTTCAGCGCCAGCAGCTCGGCGGGATCGGCCGCCAGATCCCAGACGATCAGCTCGTTCTTGTTGCTGGGATGCGGCGCCAGCGGCCAGACCAGCGCGATGCAGCCACGCTCGGGGCCATACATGCCGGAGATGTGCAGGAAGGGCTTGCCAATGCCGATCTCGGCCCAGACCGCGTCCTTTTTGTGCAGCTTCAGGCAGAACTCGAAGAGCTTGGGCTGGGCCGTCTTGACCAGCCGGGCCAAGGCGATGGTGGCGCGCACATCGGACAGTGCATCGTGCGCGGCCTCGTGTACCAGGCCGTTGGCGACGGTCAGGTGCTCGAGCTTGAACGAGGGCCGGCCGTCCTCGTGCGTGGGCCATTGCAGGCCCTCGGGCCGCAGCGCATAGGCGCAGCGCACCACGTCCAGCAGGTCCCAGCGGCCGCAGCCGTTCTGCCACTCGCGGGCATAGGGGTCGATCAGGTTGCGCCAGAACAGATGGCGGGTCACCTCGTCGTCAAAGCGTATCGTGTTGTAGCCCACGCCCACGGTGCCCGGTGCGGCCAGCTCGGCCTCAATCGCCGCAGCGAACTCATGCTCGGGCCGGCCCTGCTCGACGCAGGTCTGCGGCAGGATGCCGGTCAGCAGACAGGCCTCGGGGTCGGGCAGGAAGTCCGGCGCCGGCTGGCAGTACAGCATCAGCGGCTCGCCGATCTCATGGAGATCGGCATCGGTGCGCACGCCGGCGAACTGGGCCGGGCGGTCACGGCGGGGCACGCGGCCAAAGGTCTCGTAGTCGTGCCAGAAGAAGGAAAACTCATGCATGGCCGGCACGATAACCGATCGCCGGACCAGGGCCGGCCCGGGCCCGACACCAGGCCCTGGCGATAATCGCCGCTCCTCCAAGCGACGGATGCCTGCATTGTTGAGTCTGCTCACCGAGTTTTTCCGGGGCCACTGGCGCCGCCTTCTGCTGATCGCGGGCGCTGGCCTGGCCCTGCTGGTCCTGTTGCTGGCGATGGCCGCCGCGCTGGTCTATCCGAACCTGCCGGACATCGGCAACCTGCTCGACTACCAGCCCAAGCAGCCGCTGCGCGTCTACACGGCGGATGGTGTGCAGATCGGCGAGTTCGGCGCCGAGCGGCGCCGCTATCTGCCGCTGGAGCAGATCCCCAAGCCCATGCAGGACGCGCTGCTGGCCATCGAGGACCCGGACTTCTACGAGCACGGCGGCCTGTCCTACCGCGGCATCGCACGGGCCTTCATCAGCAATCTGTTCAACCCGCGCAGCCAGGGCGGCTCGACGATCACCCAGCAGCTGGCCCGCGATCTCTATCTGACCAAGAAGAAGACCTACAGCCGCAAGTTCATCGAGGCCTTGCTGACGATGCGCATAGAGTCGGCGCTGAGCAAGGAGAAGATTCTCGAGGTCTATATGAACCAGATCTATCTGGGTCAGCGGGCCTATGGTTTCGAGGCCGCCGCGCGCATCTATTTCGGCAAGAGTCTGCAAGACTTGTCGCTGGCCGAAACCGCGATGCTGGCCGGCCTGCCGAAGAATCCGATCTATGCCAACCCGGTCAACAACTTCGCCCGCGCCCAGAGCCGCCAGCAGGTGGTGCTGCATCGCATGGAAGAACTCGGCGTCATCGACCAGGCCCAGCTGGAGGCCGCCAAGGCCGAGACCCTGAATATCCGCTCGGCCAGCGACCCGCGCCTGCATGCCGAGTTCGTCGCCGAGATGGCGCGCCAGCAGGTCCATGCGCAGTATGGCGACGAGGCCTACACCCTGGGCCTGTCGGTCTACACCACGCTGGAGTCGAACGAACAGGCCGCCGCCTACCGCGGCCTGCGCCGCAGCCTGATGGACTACGAGCGGCGCAAGCCCTATCGCGGCCCCGAGGGCTTTGTCGCGCTGCCCGACAAGCCCGAGCTGTGGGACGCCGCCATCACCGAGGCGCTGGCCGAACACCCCGACCAGGACGATCTGCGCGCCGCCGTGATCACCGCCATCGCGCCGGCCAAGGTCTCGGCCAGCCTGCAAAGCGGCGAGGACATCGTGATCAGCGGCGACGGTCTGCGCGGCGCCCAGTCGGGACTGAGCGCCAAGGCCAAGGCCGAGCTGAAGCTGCGCCCCGGCGCCATCATCCGCGTGCTGCGCGGCCCGCCCAGCAAGGCCGACGCCAAGGGGGCCTGGCAGATCACTCAGCAACCCGAGGCCGAGGGCGCCCTGGTGGCGCTGGAGCCCGGTACCGGCCGGGTGCGAGCCCTGGTCGGCGGCTTCGACTTCGCGAAGAACCAGTTCAACCATGCGACCCAGGCCTGGCGCCAGCCGGGCTCGGCCTTCAAGCCCATGGTCTACTCGGCCGCGCTGGAACAAGGCGTCAGCCCGGCCACCCTGGTCGAGGATGCGCCGATCGCGATCGGTGACTGGGAGCCGAAGAACTCCGACAACCAGTTCGACGGCCCGATGACGGTGCGCCAGGCGCTGGCGCGCTCGAAGAATATGGTGACGATACGGCTGATGCAGCAAGTCACGCCGCCGACCGCGCGCGCCTGGGCCGCCCGCTTCGGCCTGGATCCCGACAAGCAGCCCGACAACCTGACCCTGGCCCTGGGTTCGGGCGCGGCCACGCCGCTGCAGATGGCCAGTGCCTATGCGGTGTTTGCCAATGGCGGCCATCTGCTCAAACCGACCGTGATCGCGCGCATCGTCGACGCCAAGGGTCAGGTCTTGTTCGAGGCCCCCACCGAGACGGCCAGCGAGGAGAACCGCGCGATCTCGGCGCGCAATGCCTTCGTGATGAACAGCCTGCTGCAGGAGGTCACGCGCAGCGGCACGGCCGCGCGCGCCTCGGCCCAGCTGCGGCGCGGCGATGTCTATGGCAAGACCGGCACCACCAATGACGCGGTCGATGCCTGGTTCGCCGGCTTCCATCCCAGCCTGGCGGCCGTGGTCTGGATGGGCTATGACCAGCCGCGCAGCCTGGGAGAGCGCGAAAGCGGCGGCGGACTGGCGCTGCCGGCCTGGGTCGAGCTGATGGCCGAAGCGCTCAAAGGCGTACCCGTCAAGGAGCCGGCACCGGTCGGCGGCCTGCTGTGGCAGGACGGCGACTGGGTGTTCGAGGAGTTCGCCGGCGGCGCCGGTCTGAAAAGCCTGGAGCCCTTGAATCCGGGCCAGATACCGACTCAGCCGGGCCTGCCGGCCTCGTCGGCGCTGATGCCACCGCCGCTCAGCCTCCCGCCGACGCCAGGGCGTGCAACAACGCCTGCTCACGATCAGGACGCATACCGGCCTTACTGAAGACCTGGGCCTCGGCCGGCAAGGCGCGCCACCAGGCCAGCGTATCGGCCACCGTCTCGGCCAGGGGCCTTATCGTCAGTCCGGCGCGCAGCGCGGCGCGGTTGTCGCACTCCATGAAGCTGATGTGGTCGCCGGTCTGCGGTAGCCACAGCGGCAGCTCAATCCAGGGCTTGACGCCCAGATCCAGCAGGCGCTGATCCTCGGCCCAGACCCAGCGGGGCCTGACGCCGGCGGCCGCCGCGCAGGCCGCCATCAGTTCGCCCCGGGTCCATTGCCCCGGCGCGGCCACCGCATTGAAGGTCCCGGCCCGGCCCTGCGCCAGCAGGCTCAGCGCAAATGCAGCCAGATCGCGCGCATCGATGAACTGCAAGGCATCGCCCGGCTGGCCCGGCACCAGCAGCGGCTCGCCGTCCCGGGCCTGGGCGACGCGCGCCGGCCAGTAGCTGAAGCGCTGGGTCGGGTCATGCGGCCCGACGATCAGGCCCGGCCTCAGCACCAGCGCCTGCTCGTTGAAATGCTGGCGCAGGCGCATCTCGCAGGCGGCCTTCAGCGGACCGTAGCTCGCCCCATCGACCACCTCGGTGTCGGGATCAGCCAGGCGCCCGAGCGCCGAGCCCTCGTCATTGGGCTGGGCAAAGCTGGCATAGGCCGAGACGCTGGAGATGTAGAGATAGCGCCCCACCCTGCCCTTGAGCAAGGAAGCCGTGGCCTCGACCTCGCGCGGCAGGTAGCCGCAGCTGTCGATCACCGCGTCCCATTCGCCCCGGGCCAGCGCGGAGATGTCGCCGCCGCGGTCGCCACGAAGGTGCTGGGCCTGCGGGAACAGCCCGGTGCCGCTACGGCCGCGATTGAACAGCGTGAGCCGATGGCCGGCGGCCAGCGCCGCCTCGGCCAGTGCGCGCCCGACGAACTGGGTACCGCCAAGAATGAGGATGTTCATGCGGGCGATGATAGGGGCGCATGAGCGCCGGGGCCTAGGCTCAGCGCTTCTTGACGATCACGCTGCCAATCGAATAGCCGGCCCCGAAGGAGCAGATCACGCCGACATCGCCACGCGCCAGATCCGTGCGGTGCGCATGAAAGGCGATGATGGAGCCGGCCGAGGCCGTGTTGGCGTACTCATCGAGTATCAGCGGCGCCACGTCCGAGCCTGCGCCGGCCAGATCCTGACCAACCAGTTTCTTGATCACCAGCTGATTCATGCCCAGATTGGCCTGGTGCAGCCAGTAGCGGCGCACCGCTGCGGGCTGATGGCCCAGCGCCGCCAGATGCCCCTCGATATGGGCGGCGGCCAGCGGCACGACCTCCTTGAACACCTTGCGACCCTCCTGCTGGAAGGTCTTGTCGCGGGCCAGCGGGTCGCTGTCCTCGCTGCGGTTCAGGAAGCCGAAGTTGTTGCGGATATTGCTGGAGAACTGGGTGGCCAGCTTGGTGCCGAGAATCTCCCATTGCTCGGCCGAGGTGGCGGTGTCGGCGCGCTCGACAATCACGGCGGTGCAGACATCGCCGAAGATGAAGTGGCAGTCGCGGTCGCGCCATTCCAGATGGGCCGAGGTGATCTCGGGGTTGACCACCAGCACGCAGCGGGCCGTGCCGGCGCGCACCGCATTGGCGGCCTGCTCGATCGCGAAGGTGGCCGAGGAGCAGGCCACATTCATGTCGAAGCCGTAGCCGCCGGCACCGATGGCCTGCTGGATCTCGATGGCCATCGCCGGATAGGCGCGCTGCATATTGGCGGCGGCACACAGCACCGCATCGATCTGGTGGCCCTGCTTGCCGGCGGCCGCCATGGCCTGGCGGGCGGCATCGACAGCGATCTCGGCCATCAGCGAGAGCTGGTCGTCGGGGCGCTCCTCGAAGCGCGGGTACATGCGGGTCGGGTCCAGCACGCCGGACTTCTCGATCACATAGCGCTGCTTGATGCCCGAGGCCTTCTCGATGAACTCGACGCTGGAATGGGTCAGCGCGGCCCGCGTGCCGGCGGCAATTTCCGAGGCATGCTGGGCGTTCTGCAGATCCGCATAGCGGTTGAAAGCCTCGACCAGTTCGGCATTGCTGATGGTGTGCGGCGGCCGGTACAGGCCGGTGCCGCTGATGACGACTGCTTCGCTCATATGATTTCCTTGGCGGGGGCGCAAGTGTAGCGAGCCGCCCCATTGCGGGGCAAAGAGGACTTACCCCGCCCCAAACAGGAGAACCCGCGTAGAATCAGTCACCGGGCCCAAATTTTGGTGTCCGGTTTTTTGTCTTCGCACCATTCCACGCTGAATGGTCTCGCGGCGGCAACCGGTCCCAAGTCAAGCGCTCGCAGCCCAGGTGGTGCACTGCACGAACGCACCCCGACACTTGCGATCCTGGACCATGGAAATCTTTGACTACGACAACATCCTGCTGCTGCCGCGCAAATGCCGCGTGGAGAGCCGCAGCGAATGCGACACCTCGGTGGAATTCGGCCCGCGCCGCTTCAAGCTGCCGGTGGTGCCGGCCAATATGAAGACGGTGGTGGACGAGAACATCACCGAATGGCTGGCCGCCAACGGCTACTTCTATGTGATGCACCGCTTCGATCTCGACAATGTCGAGTACGCCAAGCGCATGCGCGACAAGGGCCTGTTCGTCTCGGTCAGCTCGGGCGTCAAGCCGGCCGACTATGCGGTGATCGACCGCCTGGCGGCCGAGGGCGTCGGCGCCGACTACATCACGATAGACATCGCCCACGGCCATGCCGACAGCGTGCAGCGCATGATTGCCTATATCAAGCAGAAGCTGCCCAGCACCTTTGTGATCGCCGGCAATGTCGGCCCGCCCGAGGGCGTGATCGATCTGGAGAACTGGGGCGCCGATGCCACCAAGGTAGGCATCGGCCCCGGCAAGGTCTGCATCACGCGGCTGAAGACCGGCTTCGGCACCGGCGGCTGGCAGCTCTCGGCCCTGAAGTGGTGCGCCCGGGTCGCGACCAAGCCCATCGTCGCCGACGGCGGCATCCGCCACCATGGCGATATCGCCAAGAGCGTGCGCTTCGGCGCTTCGATGGTGATGATCGGTTCGCTGTTCGCCGGCCACGAGGAGTCGCCCGGCAACACCGTCGAGGTCGACGGCAAGCTCTACAAGGAGTACTACGGCTCGGCCTCGGACTTCAACAAGGGCGAGTACAAGCATGTCGAGGGCAAACGCATCCTCGAGCCGGTCAAGGGCAAGCTGGCCGACACGGTGCGCGAGATGCTGGAGGACGTGCAGAGCTCGGTGTCCTACTCCGGCGGCAAGACCCTGGCCGATCTGCGCAAGGTGAATTACGTGGTGCTCGGAGGCGAAAACGCCGGCGAGCATCTCTTCATGTAATGACCCGTCTCACGCCGGCGTTTCGGCGCAGCCACAACGCCGGCGAGCACCTGTTCATCTAGCCGTCAGAGCGTCGGATAGTCCGTGTAGCCCTTCGCACCCGGGGTGTAGAAGGTGCTGGGGTCCGGCGCATTCCAGGCCGCGCCGGCAGCCACGCGCTGCGGCAGGTCGGGGTTGGCCAGGAAGCCGGTGCCGAAGGCCACCGCGTCAAGCTGCCCCGCCTCGATCGCGCGCTGCGCCTCCTCGGCGCTATAGCCCATATTGCCGACCAGAACACCCTTGTAGTGCTGGCGCGCGACCGGAACCACATCGGCCTTTTGAAGGCCAAAGAAGTCGGCCCGCATCAGGTGCAGATAGGCCAGATCGAAACGGTTGAGCTGCTCGGCCAGATAGGCGGTCAGCGCCAGCGGGTCACTGTCCTTCATGCTGTTGTAGCTGTTCAGCGGCGACAGGCGCAGGCCGACGCGCTGCGAACCGATCGCGGCGCAGACGGCCTCCAGCACCTCGAACAGAAAGCGGGCGCGATGGGCCAGCGAGCCGCCATAGGCGTCATCGCGCTGGTTCGAGCCGTCGCGCAGAAACTGGTCGATCAGGTAGCCGTTGGCGCCATGCACCTCGACGCCGTCGAAGCCCGCGGCCACCGCGCGACGCGCGGCCTCGGCATAGGCCCGGACCAGGCCCGGCATCTCATCGGCGCGCAGCGCGCGCGGCGTCACATGGGCTTGCTTGCCCGTGGGCGTGTGCACCTCGCCCTCGATGGCCAGGGCGCTGGCCGAGACCGTCTCGGCGCCGTCGTTGAGCCCCGGATGGGCCGCCCGGCCGGCGTGCCAGATCTGCATGAAGATGCGGCCGCCCTTGGCATGGACCGCATCGGCCACCTGCTTCCAGGCCTGAGCCTGGGCCTCGTCATAGATGCCGGGATCGGCGCCAAAGGCCGAGGTGCGCGGCGCGACCATGGTGCATTCGGTGACGATCAGGCCGGCACTGGCACGCTGCGCGTAGTACTCGGCCATCAGCGCATTGGGCATATGGCCGGCACTGGCACGGGTGCGTGTCAGCGGCGCCATCAGCAGGCGGTTGGGCAGCGTCAGCGCGCCGACTTGCAAGGAGGAGGACAACATGGACATGGGCTCTGGAGGTGGAGTGACAAGGCACGGAAATTACACGGCTTTGCCATGCCCTGCCCGACCGCGGGATTCGCACTTCTGTGATAGGCGGCACCGCAGGCAGACGGGCCACCTACAATCGCGCTCCATTCCCCGAGCAACACCTTGCGCCCGACGACCGTCGGCGCCCGATGCCACATGACCGAACTCGCGAAGTCCTTCGAACCCGCCGCTCTTGAAGCCCATTGGGGTCCCCTGTGGGAAGGCCAGGGCCTGTACGCCCCGACCCTGGACTCGAGCCGCGAATCCTTCAGCATCCAGCTGCCGCCGCCCAATGTGACCGGCACCCTGCACATGGGCCACGCCTTCAACCAGACCATCATGGACTCGTTGACGCGCTACCACCGCATGCTGGGCCACAACACGCTGTGGGTGCCCGGCACCGACCATGCGGGCATCGCGACGCAGATCGTCGTCGAGCGCCAGCTGCAGGCCAGCGGCCAGAGCCGCCATGACCTGGGCCGCAAGAACTTCGTCGCCAAGGTCTGGGAGTGGAAGCAGGAATCGGGCGACACCATCACGCGCCAGATGCGCCGCATGGGCGACTCGGTGTCCTGGGCCCACGAGTACTTCACGATGGACGAGAAGCTCTCCGAGGTCGTGACCGACACCTTTGTGCGCCTGCATGAGGAAGGCCTGATCTACCGCGGCAAGCGCCTGGTCAGCTGGGATCCGGTGCTGCAGTCGGCCGTCTCCGATCTGGAGGTCGAGAGCGAGGAGGAGGACGGTTCGCTCTGGCATATCCGCTACCCCATCGAGGGCAGCGACGAGAGCCTGGTGGTGGCCACCACGCGGCCGGAAACCATGCTGGGCGACACCGCCGTGATGGTGCATCCCGAGGACGAGCGCTACACCCATCTGATCGGCCGCCAGGTGCGCCTGCCCATCACCGGCCGACTGGTGCCGGTGATCGCCGACGACTATGTGGACAAGGCCTTCGGCACCGGCGTGGTCAAGGTCACACCGGCGCATGACACGAACGACTACCAGGTCGGTCTGCGCCACCAGCTGGAGATGCTGACCATCTTCACGCTGCAGGCCACCGTCAACGAGGCGGCGCCCGAGGCCTATCGCGGCCTGGACCGCTTTGTCGCGCGCAAAAAGATCGTCGCGCAGCTGGAGGCCGAAGGCCTGCTGGTCGAGGTCAAGAAGCACAAGCTGATGGTGCCGCGCTGCGCCCGCACCGGCCAGGTGATCGAGCCCATGCTGACCGACCAGTGGTTCGTCGCGATGAGCAAGCCCGGCGCCGGCGGCAAGAGCATTGCCGAGCAGGCCATCGAGGCGGTGTCCTCGGGCGAGGTCAAGTTCGTGCCCGAGAACTGGGTCAACACCTACAACCAGTGGATGAAGAATATCCAGGACTGGTGCATCTCGCGCCAGCTCTGGTGGGGCCACCAGATTCCGGCCTGGTATGCCGACGACGGCCGCATCTTCGTCGCCCGCAGCGAGGACGAGGCCCGCGCCAAGGCCGCGGCCGCTGGCTACACCGGCGCGCTCAAGCGTGACGAGGACGTGCTGGACACCTGGTACTCGTCGGCGCTGGTGCCCTTCTCGACGCTGAACGCGCAGGAGCAGGACCTGTTCCTGCCCAGCAGCGTGCTGGTGACGGGCTACGACATCATCTTCTTCTGGGTTGCCCGGATGATCATGATGACCAAGCACTTCACCGGCAAGGTGCCGTTCAAGCATGTCTATATCCACGGCCTCGTGCTCGATGCGCAGGGCAAGAAGATGAGCAAATCGGAAGGGAACGTGCTGGATCCGGTCGATCTGATCGACGGCATCGCACTGGCCCCGCTGCTGGACAAGCGCAGCCAGGGCCTGCGCAAGCCCGAGAACGCGCCCAAGGTGCGCAAGGCCACCGAGAAGGAATTCCCCGAGGGCATCCCCGGCTACGGTGCCGACGCGCTGCGCTTCACCTTCGCGGCGATGGCCACGCTGGGCCGCAGCGTCAACTTCGACAGCAAGCGCTGCGAGGGCTACCGCAATTTCTGCAACAAGCTGTGGAACGCGACCCGCTTCGTGCTGATGAACTGCGAAGGCCAGGACTGCGGCCTCGCGCACGAGAAGGGTCAGTGCCCGCCCGGCTATATGAGCTTCAGCCAGGCCGACCGCTGGATCAGCAGCGAGCTGCAGAAGGTCGAGGCCGCCGTGGCCCAGGGCTTTGCCGAGTACCGCCTCGACAACGTCGCCAACGCGATCTACTCCTTCGTCTGGGACGAGTACTGCGACTGGTATCTGGAGATTGCCAAGGTGCAGATCCAGGAGGCCAAGGACCGTGGCGACGAGAGCCAGCAGCGCGCCACCCGCCGCACCCTGATCCGCACGCTCGAGACCATCCTGCGCCTGCTGCACCCGATCACGCCCTTCATCACCGAGGAGCTGTGGCAGACGGTGGCACCGATCGCCGGCCGCAAGTCCAGCGACTATCTGGTCACCGCCGCCTACCCGGTGGCCCAGCCCGAGCGCATCGATGCGGTGGCGATCGCCTGGGTCGACAAGCTCAAGGCCGTGGTCGGCACCTGCCGCAGCCTGCGCAGCGAGATGAATCTGTCGGGTGAGCGCGTGCCCCTGCTGGTCGGTGGCGACACCGGCTTCATCGCCGAGGCCGCTCCCTTCCTGAAGGTGCTGGCCAAGTTCAGCGAGGTGCGCATCATGGCGGACGAAGCAGCCTTCGCCGCCGCCAGCCAGAACTCACCGGTGCTGGTGCATGGCGAGGCGCGCCTGGCCCTGCATGTGGAGATCGATGTCGAAGCCGAACGCGCCCGCCTGGCCAAGGAGATCGCCCGCCTGGACGGCGAGATCGTCAAGGCCCAGGCCAAGCTGGGCAACGAGAGCTTTGTCGCGCGGGCACCGGCTTCGGTGGTCGAGCAGGAGCGTCAGCGCATCGCCGAATTTACCGCCACCGTGGCGCGGCTTCGGGCTCAGGCAGATCGGCTGGGTAAGTAGGCCGGAACTCCGCCGTCGCCTGCGGCGGCACGGCCAGCATCTCGTCCATGCGGCGTGCCACCCCCCAGGCGGCACGCACGCGCGACTCGCGCGTCGTGCTGGCCAGGCGCGGCGTCACCTGCAGGCCCGGCAGGCCATGCAGGGGCCGGCCCGGCTCCAGCACGCCAGGCTCCATGCTGTCGAACCAGGCCGCCAGGATGCGGCCGCTGCCCATCGCCTGGGCCAGCGCCTGCTCGTCGAAGATGCCCGAATGGGCCAGACTGACCAGCACCTGGCCGGGCTTGGCAAAACCCAGCACCCGCTCGCCGATCAGGCCGCGATAGCGCAGGTAATAGGCCAGCTGCACGCTGACCGCGTCGCTACGCTCCATCAGCTCGCGCAGTGGCAGCGGCTCGATGCCCCATTGCGCCCATAGCGGCTCGCTCTGGTGCAGGCTCGGGTCGTAGCCGATCACCCGCGTGCCGAAGGCCGGCAGCAGCTGGGCCAGCATGCGGGTGGCCGGGCTCATGCCGATCAGGCCGACCGTGGCGCAACCCAGCTCGCGGCCGACCAGCATGCCGTCGCTGGCCTGCACCGGCACCCGGCGCAAGAGGGCCAGCAAGGCGCCGACGACGAACTCGGCCTCGGCGCTGGCGGTCGCGGTGATGCTGCGCACCACCTCGATGCCGGCGCTGCGGCAGGCCTCGGTATCCAGGTTCTCCAGCCCGGCGCTCATGCGCCCGACCACGCGCAGCTTGGGCGCGGCGCGCAGCAAGGCGATATCCAGCGGCACATGGGGCGGCAGCACCAGCCCCTGCACCTGGTGCAGGGCGGCGCGCAGCCCCGGCATGTCGGCCGCGAGCTCGGGCGCGTAGATCACGGCGTGGCGCTCCGCCAGCCATTGCATGACCTCGGCTTCCAGCGGCTCAACGATCAGCAGACTCATGACACTAGCGGCCCTTGCAATCCCAAATTTGACACCCAGGCCCCATGCCACAATGCGCGCGAGCAATAGGAGAGTGTACGGAAATGATGGTGACCAAAGCGATTTTCCCGGTTGCAGGTCTTGGCACGCGGTTCCTCCCCGCCACCAAGGCGCAGCCCAAAGAAATGCTGCCGGTGGTGGACAAGCCCCTCATCCAGTACGCCGTTGAAGAGGCTTATGCCGCCGGTGTACGGGAAATGATTTTTGTCACGGGTCGTCACAAGCGCCCGATTGAAGACCACTTTGACATGACTTTCGAGCTCGAGGTAGCCCTCGAACAGGCGGGTAAGCGGGAGTTGCTGGAGGTGGTGCGCAGCGTCAAGCCCGACGATATGGAGTGCATCTATGTGCGCCAGGCCCAGGCCCTGGGTCTGGGCCATGCGGTCTTGTGCGCACAGCGCCTGGTCGGCAACGAGCCGTTCGCGGTGCTGCTGGCCGATGACCTGATGGTGGGTCAGCCGCCGGTGCTCGCCCAGATGGTCGAGCAGTATGCCGAGTGGCGCGCCTCCATCCTGGCCGTGCAGGAAGTGCCCGAGGAACACACGCGCCGCTACGGCATCGTCGCCGGCACCCAGGTCAACGACAAGCTGATGGATGTCAGCCGCATCGTCGAGAAGCCCGCCCCTGCCGATGCCCCCTCGCGCCTGGGCGTGGCCGGCCGCTACATCCTGACGCCCGGCGTCTTCCACGAGATCGCCAACCAGCCACGCGGCGTCGGCGGCGAGATCCAGCTGACCGATGGCATCGCCGGCCTGCTGCGCCGCGAGAAGGTGTTCGCCTACCGCTATGACGGCAAGCGCTACGACTGCGGCAGCAAGGAAGGCTTTCTGCAGGCCAATGTCGAGCTGGCCCTGGCCCATCCGGAACTAGGCCCGGGCTTTCGCCAGTATCTGCAAAGCCTGGACATCTGAGGCGCAGCCGCGCTCAGCGGCGCTTCAGCACATGGATGAATTCATCGGCCTGGCTGGACTGCTCGACCAGCTCATTGCCGGTCTGGCGCGCAAAGGCCTGGAAGTCGCGCATCGAGCCGGGGTCGGTGGCGACGACCTTCAGCAGCTGGCCGCTCTCCATCTCGGCCAGGGCCTTCTTGGCTTTCAGAATGGGCAGCGGGCAGTTCAGGCCGCGGGTGTCGAGTTCTTTGTGGGCGTCCATGGCAATAGCTTCCTTTGAGGTCCGATTCTAGGCCCTGGCCTTGGCGGGCTCAGGCCGGAAACACCCCGGTCGACAGATAGCGGTCGCCGCGGTCGCAGACCACGAAGACAATGGTGGCGTTCTCCAGCGTGCGCGCCAGCTGCAGCGCGACCCAGCAGGCACCGGCCGCCGAGATGCCGGCAAACAGGCCCTCCTCGCGCGCCATGCGCCGCGCCATGTCCTCGGCATCGGCCTGACTGACCAGCACCAGCTCGTCAACGGCCGAGGGTTTGTAGATCTTGGGCAGATAGGCCTCGGGCCATTTGCGTATGCCCGGAATGCGCGAGCCCTCGGCCGGCTGGGCACCGATGATGCGCACCGCCGGGTTCTGCTCCTTGAGGAACTTCGAGGTGCCGGTGATGGTGCCGGTCGTGCCCATCGCGCTGACGAAGTGCGTGATCTCGCCGCCGGTGTCGCGCCACAGCTCCGGGCCGGTGGTCTCGTAGTGGATGCGCGGGTTGTCCTCGTTGGCGAACTGGTCCAGCACCCGGCCCTTGCCCTCGACCTGCATCTTCTCGGCCAGATCGCGGGCATACTCCATGCCGCCCGAGCGCGGCGTCAGGATCAGCTCGGCGCCGAAGGCCTTCATCGTCTGGGCGCGCTCGATCGACAGGTCCTCCGGCATGATCAGCACCATGCGGTAGCCGCGGATCGCCGCCGCCATCGCCAGCGCGATGCCGGTATTGCCCGAGGTCGCTTCGATCAGGGTGTCGCCAGGCTTGATGTCGCCGCGCTCCTCGGCGCGCCTGATCATGCTGATGGCCGGCCGGTCCTTGACCGAGCCGGCCGGGTTGTTGCCCTCCAGCTTGGCCAGGATCACATTGCCGCGCGCGGCCATCTCGGCGCCCAGGCGCTGCAAGCGCACCAGAGGGGTGTTGCCGATCACATCTTCAAGGCTGGGGTAGTGCTTGCTAGTCATGGCGGCGATTGTGGCAGCCAACCAGCGCCATTGCCGGAGGGCGGCCAATTTGTGTGGCACAATTACGGCCTTCAGCAGCGCGAGCTTCGAGATCTGCCCCGATGGCGGAATCGGTAGACGCAGGGGACTCAAAATCCCCCGCCGCAAGGTGTGCCGGTTCGAGTCCGGCTTGGGGCACCAGATCACAGAGCCCGCCGTTGAAGCACAAGCCCCGCGAGCCGGGGCTTTTTTGCGTCCGCCGCCAAGTGGCCGGCGAGGTCCCGGGGACACGGCTGCGCTGCGAATACACTCTAGCGCCCGTCTGCCGCCGACCCGTCGCGGCAATGTCAGAGCGACTTCCGAGACACCCGCCCGACCATGCCCCATCTGCCTCCGGTTACCAAAGCCTTCATGCTGGCCTGTGTGGGCCTGTTCTGCGCCTTCCTTCTGCTGCCGCCGTCGCTGGAGGTCTTGTTCGCGCTGTGGCCGATACAGACCGGACGCTTCCTGCCCTGGCAGCCGCTCACCTACGCCTTTCTGCACGGCGATGTGATGCATCTGTTCTTCAATATGCTGGGCCTGTGGATGTTCGGCTCGGAGCTGGAGAGGGTCTGGGGCAGCAAGCGCTATATCCAGATGCTGGCCGCCAGCATCCTGACTGCCGCGCTGGCCCAGCTGATCTTCACGCTGCTGATCGGCTCGATGTCACCCACCGTCGGCGCCTCGGGCGCGCTGTTCGGCCTGCTGCTGAGCTTCGGCATGCTGTTCCCGGACCGCATCATCATGCCGCTGTTCCCGCCCATCCCGATGAAGGCCAAGTACTTCGTCGCGATCTTCGGCGCGCTGGAGCTGCTGATGGGTCTGGGCGGCGGCAGCGGCATCGCCCACTTCGCCCATTTGGGCGGCATGCTGGGCGCCTACCTGCTGATACGGTACTGGCGCGGCGCGCGGCGTCGCTAATCGCCGCCAATCGCCGCTAGGCCAGCAGGCCTTGCGCCGGCTGCGGGTAGCGCAGCTTCAGCCGCAGCTCGGTCTTCAGACGGGTGTTGATGAGGCGGCGCGATTCGCTCATGAAGCTCAGCTGCATAGGCGACATCAGCCGGGCCGCCTCGGCCCGCGCGACCCGTGGCGGCCGGCTCAGGCCGCACAGATCGGCCGCCAGATCGAAATAGTCCCCCATCCGCAGCTCGCTGTCGTCGCAGACATGGACGGCACGCTGCGGCAGGCCGCGAAACAGCGCCGCCACGCAGGCACGCGCCAGGTCGTCGGCATGGATGTGGTTGGTGTAGACATCCTCCTCGCGCCGCAGCACCGGGCTGCCGCGCGCCAGCCGCTCGCGCGGATGGCCGCCCTCGCGGTCAGACGCATAGATGCCGGGCACGCGCAGCAGGCTGATATGGCTGCCGAACTGCGCGCCGAAGACGCGCAGCCGCCGCTCGGCCGCGACGCGGCGCAGTGCCCGGTCGGTGCCGGGTGCCACCGGCCGGCTCTCATCAAAGCGCGCGCCGCCGCAGTCGCCATAGACGCCGCTGGTGCTGGCGTAGACGAGGGAGGCCGGCGGCCGGCCACGTGCCAAGGCCTGCAGCAGCGCGGCGGTGCGCAGATCGTCGCGCCCCTGCGGCTGCGGCGGCGCCAGATGCAAGACCCGGTCCGCCAGCCCGGCCAGCCGGCCCAGGCTGGCGGGCTCGTCCAGATTGCCCAGCAAGGGCCTGGCACCTGCGGCACGCAGCTCGGCACGGCGCTCGGGATTGGAAGTCAGGGCCAGCACCGGCCAGCGACCTTGCAGCAGTTTGAGCACCCGCATGCCGACATCGCCACAACCAACGATCAGCAGACGGGTGGCAGCGGGCATAGGGCAAGAAGGCATCGCGTGGGCTCAGGCAAAATGGCGCCCGAGTTTAAGGCCCGCCCTGCGCACGCGAGCGGCGGGCCGTGTTTTTGCCGGAGCCCACTGCACATCATGAATTTCCAGGTCACCGTACAACCCAGCGGCCGCGTCTTTGCCGTCGAGCGCGACGAAACCCTGCTGGGCGCCGCGATCCGCCAGGGCGTGGGCCTGCCCTATGGCTGCAAGGACGGTGCCTGCGGCTCCTGCAAGAGCAAGTTGCTGGAGGGCCGGGTGATCCATGGCGCGCACCAGCCCAAGACCTTGAGCGAGGCCGAAGAAGCCGCCGGCATGGTGCTGACCTGCTGCGCGACGCCGCAGACCGACTGCGTGCTGGAAGCCCGCACCGTGCCCGGCGCCGGCGAGTTCGCGGTGCTGAAGCTGCCCAGTCGGGTGCAGAGCCTGGAGCGGCCGTCGGGCGATGTGGCCGTCGTGCGCCTGCAGCTGCCGGCGACGCAGAACTTCCAGTTCCACGCCGGCCAGTATGTCGAGTTCATCCTGCGCGACGGCGCGCGCCGCAGCTACAGCATGGCCAATGCCCCGCACAGCACACCGGGGTTCATTGAACTGCACATCCGCCACATGCCCGGCGGCAAGTTCACCGACCATGTGTTCGGCACGATGAAGGAGAAAGACATCCTGCGCATGGAAGGCCCGTTCGGCAGCTTCTTCCTGCGTGAGGACTCGGACAAGCCCATGGTGCTGCTGGCCAGCGGCACCGGCTTCGCGCCGATCAAGGCCATCATCGAGCGCATCCAGCATCTTGGCCTGGGCCGCCCGACGACGCTGTACTGGGGCTGCCGCAGCAAGGCCGATCTTTATCTGCATGACTGGGCCTTGAAGGCCGCGGCCGAGATCCCGAATCTGACTTATGTGCCGGTGCTGTCCGAGCCCCGCCCCGAAGATGGCTGGACCGGGCGCACCGGCTTCGTCCACCAGGTCGTGATGAGCGATTTGCCGGACCTCTCGGCCTACCAGGTCTATGCCTGCGGCGCGCCGGTGATGGTCGATGCCGCGCAGCGCGATTTCGTCGCGCAGTGCGGGCTGCCCGCCGACGAGTTCTATGCCGATTCCTTCACCTCAGAAGCGGACAAGCACTGATGTTCGAACCCCCTTATGTCGCTGGCGATCGTTTTGAGGCTCAGCTCAAGGAGCTGGGCCATGCGGTGATCTCGCCGGCGACGGTGCAGCGCAGCCTGGCCGTCGACGCGCAAGACCTGGCCCTGCTGAGCCCGTTCTGGAATGACCTGCCACCGGACGCCTATCTGCGTGATGGCGGCAGCTACCGTTTCCGCCGCCACAGCTGCTTCGTTGCCGACGGCCCCGCCTTGACCCAGGCCCCGCATCGCGCCCACTGGCAGCCGCTGGACTACAACGCGCTGCACGGCGGCATCGAGCGCTGGTTCGAGCCGATGGCGCCGGCCGCCGTGGCGCTGCCGGCCTGGGGCCGACTGATGCTGGGACTGGCCGATATTGCTTCGGGTCTGAAAGGCGCCCGGCCCTGGTTCATCGAAGCCCATCAGTTCCGCATCGACACCGCCAGCGGCATCGGCCGGCCGACGCCCGAGGGTGCGCATCGCGACGGGGTCGATCTGGTCGCGGTCTTCCTGGTCGCGCGTCAGCAGATCAAGGGCGGCGAATCGCGCGTCTTCGAAGCCCAGGGCCCACAGGGCCAGCGCTTCACGATGACCCAGCCCTGGACCCTGCTGCTGCTGGACGACGAGCGTGTGATCCACGAGACCACGCCGATCCAGCCGGCGGCGGAAAACGGCTGGCGCGACACCCTGGTCGTGACGCTGCGGGCCGGCGGCTTCCAGGGGCCTTGAGGCGTGGATTCATGCCGCCGCCGCATGGGCTGATGCCCAGGCGGCAGCCGATCGGCGTTCAAAGCCCCCTACACTCGTGCACCGGCGGGGCCACAAGCTCGGCCGTCGCCGCGTTGGCGCCCCGCCGACGCGTATCTTCCCCGCATCACGAGTGCATCCATGAACGCCATCACCGACATCGCCCGCGCCCTCTCCACCGACGCCGGCGCCTCCTCCATCCCCACCTCGCTGTTCGGCCTGCCCGAGCAGGCCCCGCATGAGCGCGTGCTGCTGGCTGCCGATGCGCAGACCGGGCTGAAAGCCATCCTGGCCGTGCACAGCACCGCCCGCGGCCCGGCCTTCGGCGGCTGCCGCCTCTGGACCTATGACAGCGAGCTGGCCGCGCTGAACGACGCGCTGCGCCTGTCGCAGGGCATGAGCCTGAAGAACGCGCTGGCCGACCTGCCCTTCGGCGGCGGCAAGGCCGTCATCATCAAGCCGGCCGGCGACTTTGATCGCGCCGCGCTGTTCGCCGCCTTCGGCCGCGCGGTGCAGTCGCTGGACGGCGCCTACATCACGGCCGAGGACGTCGGCACCACCACCGCCGATATGCGCGGCATGCAGGGCCAGACCTCCTTCGTCAGCGGTATCCCGCGCGAAGGCGCCTTCGGTGGCGACCCGAGCCCGAAGACGGCCTGGGGCGTGTTCGTGTCCATCCGCGCCGGCGTCCGCCAGGTGCTGGGCCGCGAATCGCTGGAAGGCGTGCGCGTGGCCCTGCAAGGCCTGGGCGCCGTGGGCTGGCATCTGGCCGAGTTCCTGCACCAGGCCGGCGCCCAGCTGCTGGTGGCCGACATCGATGCGGCCAAGGTGGCCCGGGCGCAGGAGCGCTTCGGTGCACAGGCTTTGGCGGTGCAGGACATCCTGGCTGCCAATGCGGACGTGCTGGCGCCCAATGCGCTGGGCGCGGCGCTGAATGCGCAGTCGATCCCGACCTTGCGTGCCCGCCTGATCGCCGGCGCCGCCAACAACCAGCTGGCCACCGCGGCCGATGGCGATGCGCTGCAGGCACGCGGCATCACCTATCTGCCCGACTACCTGGTCAATGCCGGCGGCATCATCAGCGTGGCCCGCGAGTATCGCGGCGAGGGCGAGGAAGCGGCCGTGATGGCCGAGGTCGGCAAAATCGCCGACCGGGTCACCGAGCTGCTGGAGCGTGTCACGCGCGAGAACTCGACCCCCGCCCGCGTGGCCGATGCCTGGGCCCGTGCCAAGCTGGTCCGCCCGGCGTGAACTCTGCCGCACTCTGGCGGCAGCGGGCGTGCGCTTAGCGCCTGATCCGGGTTTACCTGGAGAGCGCTGCTGCTAGGCTAGCGGGATGACTACCACCTCCCGCCTTACTCTCTCTTCCAAGACCCGCCGCATGCTGCTGGCGGGTGTTGGCGTTTCTTTCAGCCTGCTGTCGGCAGGCCCTCTACTGGCCCAGGCCAACAAGCCGATTCGCCTGATCGTGCCCTATGCCCCGGGCGGTCCGCTGGACATCGTCGCCCGCAGCCTGGCCGAGCGCGCCAAGGACAAGCTGGGCGTCATCGTCGTCGAGAACAAGGCCGGTGCCGGCGGCAATCTGGGCGCCGACATGGCGGCCAAGGCCGCGCCGGACGGCCACACCATCGTGATGGGCGCGGTCGCCACGCATGCGATCAACCCCTGGCTGTTCGCCAAGATTCCCTACGACCCGATCCGTGACTTCACGCCGATCACCCTGGTCGCTCGCGTGCCCAATGTGCTGGTGATGAATGCCGAGGCCGCGCAGAAGCTCGGCATCAACAGCGTCGCCGATCTGGTCGCCTATGCGAAGAAGAATCCCGGCAAGCTGAACTACGGCTCGGGCGGAAATGGCAGTGCCGGCCATCTGGCCGGCGAGATGTTCAAGGCCCAGGCCGGCATCTTCATGACCCATATCCCCTACTCCGGCGGGAACCCGGCCCAGCTGGCCCTGGTGTCGGGTCAGGTGGATCTGAACTTCGACAATCTGGCCAGCGCCTCGGCCAATATCAAGTCAGGCAAGCTCAAGGCCCTGGCCGTCACCACGGCCAAGCGCACCTCGGCCCAGCCCGAGCTGGCGACGATTGCCGAAAGCCCGGCCGCGCTGGGTCTGAGCAAGTTCGACATCAACACCTGGTTCGGCCTGTTCGGCCCGGCCAAGCTGCCGGCCGATGTCACGGCCAAGCTCAACGCCGCCTTCGTCGAGGCCCTGAACTCGCCCGAGCTCAAGAGCCGCATGGCCACGCTGATGGCCGAGCCGGCACCGAGCACGCCCGAGCAGTTCGGTGCCTTCGTCAAGACCGAGCTGGCCAAGTACGGCAAGGTCGTCAAGGACTCCGGCGCGAAGCTGGACTAAGCACAAAGGCGGCCTCGGCCGCCTTTTTTATGGACTCGCTCGCCGGCTCACTCGCCCAGGTAGGCGGCCCTGACC